>NZ_JBFULV010000095.1:0-23266 GCF_054049715.1 Rhizobacter sp. P5_C2
GCCCCGGCGCCACCGGCCGCGACCGCCTCGGCCGGCACGCCGGAGGAGGCCGCTGCGGCGGCCGCCGCGACACCGTGGAGCCAGTACATGCTGTCGCCGTCGTCGCGCACCCTGGCCCCGGTAGCGATCTTCAAGACCGTCGGCACGGTGCAGAACCCCGGCAACCTGCTGACCGGCAACACCGCGATGATGTCGGGCCGCGGCAGCCACGTGGTGCTGGATTTCGGCAAGGAGGTCGGCGGCTTCGTCTCGCTGGACTTCCCCGCCGCCGGCAGCAGTGCCGAATCGGTCGGCCTCGCGTTCACCGAGTCGAGCGAGTACGTCGGCCCCGTCAGCGACGGCTCGAACGCCGGCTTGAACGTGGGCGCGAGCAGCTCGACCGATGGCGCCATCTACGCGAGCGTCAACAGCACGACCGGCACGAGCTACACGATGCCGGCGCCGAGCCTGCGCGGCGGCTTCCGCTACCTGACGCTGTTCATGAACTCCGACGGCTGGGTGCACCTCGCCAACATCCGGCTGCGCTTCACGCCGGCGCCGTCGATGGCCGATCCGAGCGCCTACCCGAACTACTTCTACAGCAACGACGACCTGCTGAACAAGCTCTGGTACGCCGGCGCCTACACGGTGCAGACCAACACCATCGCGCCCGACCAGGGCCGCAAGCTGCTCACCACCGGCTGGGACAACACCGCCGTGGTCAGCGGCGGCAGCTCGGTGCTGACCGATGCCGCCAAGCGCGACCGCACGGTGTGGTCGGGCGACCTCGGCATCTCGGCCGCGGTGGGCTACGTGTCGACCGCCGACACGCTGTCGGTGAAGAACGCGCTGCAGCGCCTGTACGACAGCCAGAAGGCGAGCGGCGAGTTGCCGTACTCCGGTCCGCCCTTCGACCTGTACGGCTCCGACACCTACCACCTCTGGACGCTGATCGGCACCGAGACCTACCACCTCTACAGCGGCGACACCGACTGGCTGCGCTCGATCTGGCCGCGCTACAAGCAGGGCATGGCCTTCATCCAGGCCAAGGTGAACGGCGCGCACGGGCTGCTGCACGTGACCGGCACCAACGACTGGGCGCGCGGCGGCCAGGGCGGCGAGAACATCGCGGCGAATGCGATGCTGTACCGCGCACTCGTCACCGGGGCCACGCTGGCCAGCGCGGTGGGCGAGGGCGCGACGGCCACCGCTTACGCGAATGCGGCCGCGACGCTGAAATCGCGCATCAACGCCACGCTGTGGGACGCCGCGGCCGGCGCCTACCGCGACAACCCGGACAGCACGCTGCTCCCGCAGGACGGCAACTCGCTCGCGGTCTGGTACGGGGTGACCGACAGCGCCGACAAGCCGTCGGCCATCGCCCGCTACCTGAACTCCAACCTCGGCACGCTGGGTGCGCTGACGCCGGAGTGGGGGCGCAACATCTCCGGCTTCGCGGGTTCGATGCAGCTGATGGCGATGTCGGTGGCCTCGCGCGATGCCGATGCGCTGGAGCTGATGCGCCGCCAGTGGGGCTTCATGTTCAACCACCCGACGCGCAGCACCCGAACCTTCTGGGAGGGCTATGGCGCGGACGGCGGCAGCGGCGGCTATGCGCCGTGGTTCGTCAGCTACGCACACGGCTGGTCGTCCGGGCCGACCTCGGCGCTCACCTTCTACACGCTGGGCATCAGCCCGACCACGGTGAAGGGGCAGCAATACGGCGTGATCCCGCACCCCGGCGACCTCACGCACGTCGAGGGCCAATTGAGCTTCGACGGCAGCAAGCGCGTCAGGAACAGCTGGGACCGCGGCAGCGACGGCAGCTTCACGATGACGGTGGACAGCAGCTCGCACACCGGCTCCGTCGGCGTGATCGGCATCCCGCGCTTCGGCATCGACCGGCGCGTCAGCATCGACGGCGTGGAGGTGTGGAACGGCAGTGCGTTCACCGGCGCGGCCGGCATCGCGAGTGCCGACCAGGACAGCCGCTACATCTACTTCCGGGGCGTCCAGCCGGGGGTGCGCACGTTCCGCACGGCCGGGACGGGGGCGGCCTGGGCGAGCTGCGCGGCGGAGGCCGGGCAGTGCGTCTTCGAGGGCGTGCGCGGTGTGCGCTATGGCAGCGGCAGCAGCTTCGTCTACGGCAGCTTCAACGGCGGCGTCGCCTGCAACAACGCGACCTTCGGGGACCCGACGCCGAACGTCGTGAAGCACTGCGAACTGAGCGACACCGAGCGGCCGCCGGCAATCGGCATCTGGACGCCGTGCGCGCTGGAGGGCCAGAGCTGCAGCTTCGACCGCACCCGAACCGTGGCCTATGGCGCGCAGTCGGCGTACCGCTTCCTGACGCGCAGCGGCCCGGTGGCCTGCGACAACACGAGCTTCGTCGATCCGATCTTCGGGGTGGCCAAGCGCTGCTGGGTGGGCCACCTGCCGCAGAACCCGGGCTTCGAGTCGCCGGCGGTGGCGACGGGCAACGGCGTGCAGTACGGCGCAGCGAACGCAGGCTGGGCCTTCACGCCGGAGAGCGGCACCAGCGGCTCGGGCCTGCAGAAGAACGGCAGCGCGTTCGGCGCGGTGGCCGCGCCGGAGGGCGTGCAGACGGCCTTCGTGCAAAGCGGCGGGGCCATGAGCCAGGGCCTGGCCGACCTGTCGGCGGGGCGGTACGCGGTGCGTTTCAAGGCGGCGCGGCGGGGTTGGAGCTCCGGCGGCGTGCAGAGCCTCGGCGTCTACCTCGACGGCAACCTGCTGGGCAGCTTCACGCCGGGATCGACGCAGTTCGAGTCGTTCACGACCCCGCCGATCGCGCTGGGTGCCGGCGCGCACACGCTGCGTTTCGCGGGCCAGAACACCGCGGGCGACAACACCGCCTTCGTCGACGAGGTCGTGCTGCTGAACTATTGAGCCAAGGTCACGCCCCTGTCATGGCACCCCGCGATCATCAGGCAGCTCGGGGAGTCGTGGAGGGAGACCCATGCGTCGTTGTTGTAAAGCGTGGCTGCTGTGTGCAGCCACGCTGCTGGGTTCTGTCGCGGCCCAGGCCGGGCCTCAGGCCGCCGATCTGAAGTTCCGCGAGTTCTTCCAACTGCCGGTCGGTCCGCGCGGCCTCGCGCCCAGCGCACGCCTGCTGTCGCTCGACGGGCAGCCGGTGCGCATCACAGGCTACCTCGCGCACCAGGAGGCATCGTCCGCCGCACCCGGCATCGCGCTGCTGACCCCGCTGCCGGTCTCGCTCGGCGACGAAGACGAGAGCTTCGCCGACGACCTTCCCGCGTCCACGCTCTACCTGCACCTCGCCGCCCCGCTCGCCTCGCGAACGATCTCGTACCGCCCCGGCCTCGTCTCGCTCACCGGCACGCTGCAGGTCGGCGCGCAGCGCGAGGCCGACGGCCGCGCCTCGTTCGTGCGCCTCGTGCTCGACCCCGAATCCGCATCTGTTCTCCTGGAGTCCCCGAAATGAACCGCCTTGCTGTTGCCGCTCTCCTGCTCGCCGCTGCCTCCGCCCAGGCCGCGCCGGGCGTCACGCGCCTCGTGCCGCCCAGCGAGCTGTTCACGTCGAACGACCCGAACCCGCCGGTGATCGCGCGCTTCCTGCCCGGCCAGCGCTTCGACCTGCAGGCCACCGTGCGGCTGGATGCCGGCACCACGCTCACCGCCTTCGAGTTCGCGGTCGACGGCGTGGTGCTGAAGCCCGCCTCCGCCGTCACCAGCGTCGTGACGAGCGGCCTGAGCCTGCCGGCCGGCACCAACGCTGCGGTCGTCTCGCAGCGCGCCTACTCCAATGCGAAGCCGGGCATCCACCAGCTGACGGTCAACGCGATGCAGAGCGACGGCCAGCGCGTCAGCGCCACCGGCAACTTCGAGGTCGTGGCGCTCAGCGGCGCCGGCCGCAAGGCGAAGAACATCATCATCCTGCTCGGCGACGGCATGGGCGCAGCCCACCGCACCGCGGCGCGCATCATGGCCAAGGGCTATGCGCAGGGCAAGGCGCATGCGGCGCTGGCGATGGACACCTTCCCGAACACCGGCATGGTGATGACCTCGTCGCTCGACGCCATCGTCACCGACTCGTCGCCCGGCATGTCGAACTACGTGACCGGCAACAAGGCCGCGAACAACCAGGAAGGCGTGTTCCCGGACGACACGGCCGACGCGTTCGACAACCCGCGCGTCGAGTACCTGTCGGAGTACCTGCACCGCACCCAGGGCAAGGCGCTGGGCATCGTGACCACGGCCGACGTGTTCGACGCGACGCCGGCCGCGAATGCGGTGCACACCTCGAACCGCGGCAACGGTACCGGCATCGTCGACCAGTTCCTCGACGACCGCGGCCTGACCGGGCTGTCGGTGCTGATGGGCGGCGGGCGCAAGTGGTTCCTGCCGAACGGCGATGCGCTGAAGGCCGACGGCTCGCGCAACGGCCAGGCCGTCAACGGCTCGCAGCGCGACGCGAAGACCGACTACGTGCTGCCGTCGGACCTGGTCTCCGGCTGGGGCGCGGCGGTGGGCGCGAAGGACCCGTCGCGCGACCTGATCGCCGACTTCCAGGGCGCCGGTTTCGCCTATGCGCCCGACCGCCTCGGGCTGGCCGCAGCGGCCGGCGCCGACAAGCTGCTGGGCCTGTTCGCGTACTCGAACATGAACGTCGCGTTCGACAAGATCAACAAGCGCCGCGGCGTGTCGACCATCGTCGACGACTACGGCTTCCCCGACCAGCCGATGCTCGACGAGATGGCCGAGACCGCGCTGCAGGTGCTGTCGCGCCAGAAGAACGGTTTCGTCGCGCTGATCGAGGGCGCGTCGATCGACAAGCAGGCGCACCTGATGGACACCGATCGCTGGCTGCTGGAGGTGATCGAGTTCGACCGTGCGGTGCAGGTGGCGAAGGACTTCGCTGCCAAGCACCCGGACACGCTGGTCATCGTGACGGCCGACCATGAATGCTCGGGCGCGGCCATCATCGGCGCGTCGACGAAACCGGTGGCCGCGATCCGCGCCGCCGCCGCGCCGGCCGAGGGCGCCAGCGCGCCGAGCGCCGCGACGCTGCGCGATCCGGTGGTGGGCGTCTACCAGGCCGCGAAGTTCCCGAAGTACACGATTGCGGCCGACGGCTACCCGCAGAGCACCGACGTCGACTTCAAGATGCTGATCGGCTACGGCGCGAACGCCGACCGCTACGAGAGCTGGCTCGCGAACGCGACGCCGACGCAGGATTCGCAGCAGCCCTTCGTCGGCAAGGCACCGCAGAGCGGCTACCCGGCGAACCCGAGCGTGCGCAACGCCGCCAACGGCTTCCTGGTGACCGGCCAGGTGCCGGGCGACCAGGCGGTGCACACCGCGACCGACATCCCGCTGTCGGCGCTGGGCCGCGGTGCCGCGCTGTTCAGCGGCGTGATGGACAACACCGACATCTTCTTCAAGATCGCGCAGGCGGCGATCAAGGGCACGAAGTAGCGATCAGACCTCGACGTCGTCGATTTCGCGATAGACGTCGCGCATCCACATCTTCAGGCGCTGGCGGTCCATCAACCCCAGCGTCGCATCGCCGTCGCCCTCGCGCGCATTCCAGAAGCTGATGCTCGCCGCATCGATCTTCTGGATCACGGTGTCGTGCAGCTTGCGCATCGTCACCACCTTGGCGCCGAACGACAGCGCGCGCGCCTGCTCGCCCGACTGTTCGAGCACCGAGAAGTCGCTGCCGCGGATGTGGTTGCGCACCAGCACGTACTTGAAGCTCGGACCGAACCGGTCGAGCAGTTTCTTCAGCAGGTCGACCGAATCCTTGCCGGCGTCCATCACGTGCCAGTAGTGGACCTGCGAGTTCGTCTCGTCCAGCAGGTTCAGCACGCCCGATTCGTCCATCCAGCGCACCAGCGGGTCGTGCGTCTGCGCGGCCAGGTCGACCAGCACGCGGCGGTCGGGCTGGTCGACAGCGGCCTCGACGATCGCGTCCAGCGCCTCGTAGCGGTCGACCAGCACCGGCGACGCGTAGCCGGCATAGAAGCGCATCAGCGCACCGTGCGAGCGGTCGGTGTCGAAGCCGAGGAAGGGCATCTGCCGGTCGATCAGGTACTGCGCCAGCACCCGTGCCATCAGCGACTTGCCGACGCCGCCCTTTTCGCCGCCGATGAAGTGGATCTTGCTCATGCCAAGGCTTCTCCCGTGGATGGTGTTGGTGGTGATCGGGCGACAGTATGAACGCAAGCGCGCAACCGGCCTTCCGACGCGGCCGCCGAGGTGTTTCGAGGCGTCATGGTCCCGTCATGCGCTTGTCACGCCACTTTCATCCGGCCTGCTTAACCTGCCGCACGCCAAGACACACCTCGACACGACCCGCCACGCGCGGTGACGTGCCTTCTCTCCTCACTCTCCCCTCACTCTCCAAGGAAGCCAGATGAGCCACCCAACCGTCGACGCACGTCGCCGTCTCCTGAAGCTGTTGTCCGGGGCCCCGCTGCTGCCGATGACGAGTTCCACCGCGTTCGCCGGCCTGCTGGCCGCCTGCGGTGGTGGTGACGACGGCCCGGCGCCGACGCCGGCCGCCACCGTGACCTCGGTCGAGTTCACCGCGATGGCTGCGCCGACGAAGGCCGAGCCGGCCGCGATGGCCGCCACCACCGTCGGCTCCAAGCTGGTCGCCACCTACAGCGACGGCAGCAAGCAGACCTTCGCGCTGAAGTACGAGCCCTTCTTCGTCACCGGCGACATGGTGCCGGACGGCAAGGGCGGCACCATCCTCGCGGGCGGCTACGTCAACATGGCCGGCGAGAAGATCATGGACAACACGGTAGCCGGCAAGGAACGCCAGTTCTTCTCCGACTCGCCGGACGGCAGCTCGCTGCTGACCGTGCCGAACCCGACCGTGCCCGGCATCAAGGGCAAGGCGGTGTTCGCCGTCGTGCAGTTCGAGTACACCACCGCCGGGCAGGACCTCGTCAGCACCTACGGCACGCTGCCGTCGCCGATCGCGGTGCTGACGCTCGACCAGGACCAGGTCACCGGCAAGCTGAGCCTGGTGAAGTACCACAACGTCGACACCTCGTCGGTGCACGGCCTGTGGATCACCTGCGGCGCGAGCCTGTCGCCGTGGGGCACCCACCTGTCGAGCGAGGAGTACGAGCCCGATGCGCCGTTCGCCAGCACGACCGCGCAGTTCCTCGCGTTCAGCAAGAACGCCTTCGGCGACGCCACCAAGGCCAACCCGTACCACTACGGCCACCTGCCCGAAGTGACGGTGAACCCGGACGGCACCGGCAGCATCAAGAAGCACTACTGCCTGGGCCGCATCTCGCACGAGCTGATCCAGGTGATGCCGGACCAGCGCACCGCGATCATGGGTGACGACTACACGAACGGCGGCTTCTTCATGTTCGTCGCCGACAAGGCGAAGGACCTGTCGGCCGGCACGCTGTACGTCGCCAAGGTCGGCGCCGGTTTCTCGATCGACCCGGCCGCCGCGGGCGCGCCGCTGACCTGGATCAAGCTCGGCCACGCGACCAGTGCCGAGATCGAGAACCTGGCCAACACGCTGAAGCCGGCCGACATCATGGCCGTCAGCAAGACCGATCCGCTTGACGCGAGCTACACGAAGATCTTCTGCGACGGCAAGGCCAACTGGGTCAAGCTGGTGCCGGGGATGGAAAAGGCCGCGGCCTTCCTCGAGACGCACCGCTACGCCAACCTGGTCGGCGCGAGCATGGTCTTCACGAAGATGGAAGGCACGACCGTCAACGCGAAGGACAAGATCGGCTACTCGGCGCTGCAGAACATCCAGGCGTCGATGGTGAAGGGCGATGCGGCCTGGCGCGAAGAGATGGGCGTGAGCCTGGACAAGAAGCTGGTGGCTGGCGGTGTCATGGCGCACACGCTGACCGGTGGCCAGAAGGACACCGCAGGCGCGGCGATCGACAGCGAGTGGGTGCCGGTGCAGACCAAGGCGCTGCTGGTGGGCGAGGACATTGCCCCCGCCGACGCGCTGGGCAACACCACCAACCCCGAGAAGATCGGCAACCCGGACAACATCAAGTTCTCCGAGAAGATGCGCACGCTGTTCATCGGCGAGGACAGCGCCACGCACGTCAACAACTTCCTGTGGGCCTACAACGTCGACACGAAGAAGCTGTCGCGCATCCTGTCGGTGCCGGCGGGCGGCGAATCGACCGGCCTGCATGCGGTCGACGACATCAACGGCTGGACCTACATCATGAGCAACTTCCAGCATGCCGGTGAGTGGATCAAGGGCGTGCACGACCTCGTGAAGGGGGACCTGGAGCCGCTCGTGAAGGTGAACTACAAGGACAAGTTCGGCGCGGCCGTCGGCTACCTGACGGGGCTGCCCGAACTCGGTTGATTCGGCTGATCAGGGAGGAACCGGCCGCGCAGGCGGCTGGTGCTGGCCAGAAGAGGGAAGGGGCCGCGGGCGTGATGTCCGCGGCCCTTTTTTTCAACTCGAACCCTTTGCGCCAACGGCGTGGCGTCCCGCGGCCGTCAGGCGGTAGCGCTGTTTGCTGCTGCGTGGAACCTCGGGCTGGGTCATTTCCACGAGTGCCGCGGCCAAGGCAGGCGCGAGGTAGGCTGCGTTGAAGTGATCCCGATGCTTCAAGCCCAGCGCCTGCTGAAGTGCCTGCCTCGACATCTCGCCGACCAGCACGGTCAGCAGGCGTGCCACTTCCGGGGCGACTTGCCCGGTAACTTGCCCGGTAACTTGCCCGGTAACTTGCCCGGTAACTTGCCCGGTAACTTGCGGGGCATCTTCCGACGCCGATTCGGGTGTGTGTGCCAACGGATGGATCGGCAGCCGGATCAGGTAGGCCGTCCGGTCGTCATCCGTCTCGAACAGCGGTGGCGGCGATCCGTTGGCGGCCATCGCTTTCAAGATCTTGGGCACGCCAGTGCTGCGTCCTTCAGTCAGTTCGAGTTCTTTCAGGAACTCGCCGATGCGTCGATTGCGGTATCGGCGGCTTACCCCGCGACCGGCCACGAAGTCGGCCGAACGGATGGACCTGTCGGGCCCGGGAAAGCTCAGGATCGCCAGTTCATCCCGGCCGATGCGAACCTCGATCGGCTCGCGTTCTTCGTACGAGCGGTGATAAACGGCGTTGACCAGTGCCTCTTCAACCGCTGCATAAGGAAAATTCCAGACCCTGGTGGCTTCGGCCCGGTCGGCGTGTTTCACGACCGTTTCGTAGAGGTAGTTGCGCTCGATGTAGCCCAGTGCTTCGCGTGTCATGCGTCCCAGCGGGCCGCTGAACACCTTCTCTTCGAAGCGATCGCCGCCGGCACCTTCAGGAAACCACACCACATCGATCTGCGTGTACGGGAAGAAGCGTTCGGGTGCTTCGTTGAAGAACAGCAAGCCCACGTTCTTGGGCCAGGGTGATTCGCTGGATCCCCCCACCGCGTTCATCTGCCGCCCCAAGGCTTCCGGCGACATCGACGAAGCCTCGTCGGCCAGCGCACTTTGCACCTCGCGCAGATGGTCTTGCATCAGCGGGAGAGACAGGTCGGACACGCGCGCCTGCTGAGCCAGGCGATCGTCCCAGGGGACGTTGGCCGCCAGGCTCAACAACTCATGTTCGTCAGCGCCTTTCGCCTCGACCGTGCTGCTGTAGCGGCGGATGTAGTAGTGCCAGCTCTTGTGCCTGGCGGAGATCGATGCCGGCGCCTTGTACGGACGGTTCATGCCCCCGGGCGCGTGAAGCACGATCAGCATGCGTCCTTCGACCGTCTCCACGCTCAGCAGCGGAAAGTACGGCGGCTGGATCAGCTGGCACGCGGCCAGCAACTCCTGCTGGATCTTGTCGATCTGGTGGTCGGCCACGCCGACCGGCGGGAACACCGGCTGTCCGTCCGCGTCGCAATCCTGCCCGATCACCACATAGCCACCACCCAGGTTCGCGAAGTCGTTGGCGAACGCGCAGATCGTGCGCAGCGTTGCATCCGGATTCCAGCCCGCCTTGTATTCGATGCGCTCGCCTTCGACCGTGCGCTGGTGCAGCAGGTCCTTCAGGTTGATCGGGAGCGGCATGGGCATGGACGGTGAGTGTCAATGCGCCTGGTCCCAGTTCCGCCCGATTCCCACCTCCGCCACCAACGGCACCTTCAGCTGCGCCACGCTGGCCATCAGCCTCGGCACCGCGGCCTTCACCCAGTCGAGCTCGGCTTCCGGCACCTCGAGCACCAGTTCGTCGTGCACCTGCATCACCAGCTTGGTCGCACGCTGCTCGGCGAGCAGCGCGTTCTGCACCGCGACCATCGCGAGCTTGATCAGGTCGGCGGCCGTGCCCTGCATCGGCGCGTTGATCGCCTGCCGCTCGGCACCGGCGCGCCGCGGGCCGCTGCCGCCGTTGATCTCGGGCAGGTAGATGCGCCGCCCGAACAACGTCTCGACATAGCCCTTGTCCTTGGCCGACGCCCGCGTCTCGTCCATGTAGGCCTTCACGCTCGGGTAGCGCGCGAAGTAGCGCTCGATGTAGCTGGTCGCCGCGCTGCGCTCGATGCCCAGGCTCGACGCCAGCCCGAACGCGCCCATGCCGTAGATCAGCCCGAAGTTGATCGTCTTCGCATAGCGCCGCTGCTCGTTCGTGACCGCCGCCGGCTCGGTGCCGAACACCTCGGCCGCGGTCGCGCGGTGCACGTCCATGCCGTCGGCGAAGGCCTTCAGCAGGCTCGCGTCGCCGCTGATGTCGGCCATGATGCGCAGCTCGATCTGCGAGTAGTCGGCGCTCAGGATCACGTGCCCCGGCGGCGCGATGAAGGCCTCGCGCACGCGCCGGCCCTCGGGCGTGCGGATCGGGATGTTCTGCAGGTTCGGGTCGGTGCTCGCGAGCCGCCCGGTCACCGCCACCGCCTGCGCGTAGTTCGTGTGCACGCGGTGCGTCTCGGGGTTCACCATCAGCGGCAGCTTGTCGGTGTAGGTGCCCTTCAGCTTCGCGAGGCTGCGGTGCTCCAGCAGCTTGGCCGGCAGCGGGTAGTCCTCGGCCAGCTTGTCCAGCACCTCTTCATCGGTGCTGGGCGCGCCGCTGGCGGTCTTCTTGATCACCGGCAGCCCGAGCTTGGTGAACAGGATCTCGCCGATCTGCTTCGGCGAGCCCATGTTGAACGGCTGGCCCGCCAGCTCGTGCGCTTCCTGCTCCAGCGCCACCATGCGCTCGCCCAGCTGCTGGCTCTGCGCCGACAGCACCAGCGCGTCGATCAGCACGCCGTTGCGCTCGATCTGCTGCAGCGCGATCGCCGTCGGCATCTCGATCTCCTGGTAGACGCGCAGCAGCCCCGGCTCGGCCAGGATCTGCGGCCACAGCGCCTGGTGCACCTGCAGCGTCATCTCGCTGTCCTCGCCGGAGTAGCGCGCCGCACGCCCCACCTCGACCTGCGCGAACGGGATCTGGTTCACGCCCTTCCCGCACAGGTCTTCATAGCTGAGCCCCTTGCGGCCCAGGTGGCGCTCGGCGAGGCTTTCCAGGCTGTGCGGGCGGTGCGCTTCCAGCACGTAGCTCTGCAGCAGCGTGTCGTGCACGAAGCCGCGTGCCATCACGCCGGCGTTCTGCAGCACGTGGAGGTCGTACTTGATGTTCTGGCCGAGCTTCGGTGCCGCGGCGTCTTCCAGCCACGGCTTCAGGCGTGCCAGCACCGCGTCGATCGGCAGCTGCTCCGGTGCGCCGGCGTAGTTGTGGCGCAGCGGCACGTAGGCCGCCTCGCCCGGCTGCACCGCGAACGAGACGCCGACCAGCTGCGCACGCATCGGGTCGAGCGAATCGGTCTCGGTGTCGAACGCCGCGAGCGGCGCGGCCTTCAGGCGCGCGATCCAGGCGTCGAGCGCCTCGAAGCTGGTGATGGTGTCGTAGCGGCCGTCGCAGGCCGGTTCGGCCGGTGTGTCGGCGGCGGGTTCGTCGGGAGCGCCGTCGCCGAACATGTCGGTAGTGCCGTTGTCGGCCGGCGGCTTCGGTGGCTTGGCCGCCTTCACCGGCGCGGGCGGCGGCGCGGCCACCGCCGCCTCGAGTTCGCGCTTCCAGCTCTTGAAGCCGTAGCGGCCGTAGAAGTCGAGCAGCGCGGCGTTGTCGGTCGGCTTCAGCGCCAGACCGTCCAGGTCCGGCCAGCCGGCCAGGTGCTCGGCCAGTTCGCAGTCGTCGCGCACCGTCACCAGCTTGCGGCCCGTCGGCAGCCAGTCGAGTGCCTTGCGCAGGTTCTCGCCGGCGACGCCCTTGATGCTGGCCGCGGCGTCCATCACGCCCTGCAGCGAACCGTATTCGGCGATCCACTTCGCGGCGGTCTTCGGGCCGACCTTCTCGACGCCCGGCACGTTGTCGACGGTGTCGCCCATCAGCGTCAGGTAGTCGACGATGCGGTCCGGCGGCACGCCGAACTTGGCCATCACGCCCGGCACGTCGAGCTTCTCGCTGCTCATCGTGTTGATCAGCGACACGCGTTCGTTGACGAGCTGGGCCAGGTCCTTGTCGCCGGTGGAGATCACGACGCGGTGGCCGCGTTCGGCCGCCACCCGCGCCAGCGTGCCGATCACGTCGTCGGCCTCGACGCCGGGCACCATCAGCACCGGCCAGCCGAGCAGCTTCACCACCTCGTGGATCGGCTCGATCTGCTGCACCAGCGGCTCGGGCATCGGCGCGCGCTGGGCCTTGTATTCGGGGTACCAGTCGTCGCGGAAGGTCTTGCCCTTGGCATCGAACACGCAGGCCGCGTGCCCGGCCTTCACGTCGATCAGGGCGCGCTTGAGCATGGCGACCATGCCGTGCAGCGCGCCGGTCGGGAAGCCTTCGGCGCTGCGCAGGTCGGGCAGCGCATGGTAGGCGCGGTAGAGGTAGCTGGAGCCGTCGACCAGCAGCAGCGTGCCGGCGTCGTTGGGAAGGGTGTCGTCCATCGGGCGATTGTGGCGGAAGCTTCGGACGGCGATGTCAGCAGGCCTCGGCTGCGCTGTTTGCAGATCCGTCTGCAAATTCTCTGCACGATGCTTGCGTATACCGGCGGCTCCACCGGGAGAAAACCAGATGCAGCCCACTGCCGTCGCACTTGCCGTGCTTGTCGCTTCGTTGTCCACCAGCCTGCCGATGGAGGCCGCAGCGCAACAGCGCATGTCCGCGGGGCCGCCGGCGGTGATGCTGGCCCAACCGTACCGCGCCGGCGCCTTTCAGCCGGCCGTTCACTGGGTCAGCGAAAAATACGACGGCGTGCGCGGCTGGTGGGATGGCGAGCGCCTGCTGACGCGCCACGGCCACCCGATCCGCGTGCCGGCCTGGTTCACGGCGGGCTGGCCGAAGCGCGCGATGGATGGCGAGCTGTGGGCCGGTCGGGGCCGCTTCACCGCAGCCGCATCAGCGGTGGCGGCCGAGGTGCCTGACGACGCCGCGTGGCGCGAGATGCGCTTCATGGTGTTCGACCTGCCGGACGAGCCGGCCGATTTCGACCACCGCCGGGCCGCGATCCTGCCGCTGGTCCGCAAGGTCGGCACGCCGTGGATCGAGGCGGTGGTGCACGGCCGCGCGGCCGATGAGGGCGAGCTGCTGAAGCTGATGCGCCGCGTCGTGTCGGTCAACGGCGAAGGCCTGGTGCTGCACCGGGGCGATGCGCTGTATGTGCGCGACCGCAGCGATGCCTTGCTGAAGCTGAAGCCGCAGGACGATGCCGAGGCGCGCGTCGTCGGCCACCTGCCGGGCGAAGGCAAGTACGCCGGCCAGGTCGGTGCGCTGCTGGTCGAGCTGCCCGATGGCCGGCGCTTCCGGCTCGGCAGCGGGCTGAAGGATGCCGACCGCCGCCAGCCGCCGCCGATCGGCGCGACCGTGACCTACCGCTACCGCGGGTTCCACGAAAGCGGGCTGCCGCGTTTCGCGACCTTCCTGCGGGTGCGCCCCGAGTGAGCGAGGCGTTGACCCTGGGGGGCGCCGCGCCCGGCAGCGCTGCCTACAATGCGCCCCATGAAGCTGCTGCCCGTGCTGGCCTGCCTGGCCTTGTCGACCGCCCCCGCCCTCCATGCCGAACCCGTTCCGGCGCCGAAGCCGATCCCGGCCCCGGTCGAGGACTTCGACACCGGCGAGCCGCGGGTCGACCACCTGGTCCACGAGGACGAAGGCACGCGCATCGAGGAGTTGCGCGTGCGCGGCGAGGTCAAGCGCATCGTCGTCAAGACCAAGGCGCCGCTGAAGGGCGAGTACGAGATCCTGCCCGACAACGCCGCCAAGGGTGTGCCGCAGGCACCCAACGGCTCGCGCGGGGTCGCCGGCCAGCGGGTCTGGCAGGTCCTCGCCTTCTGAGCGGAACGATGGCCGTCTTCACCGAGGTTTCGTTCGACGCCGCCGCCGCGCTGGTGGCCCGCCTGCAGATCGGCGAGCTGAGCACGCTGAAAGGCATCGCCGCCGGCATCGAGAACACCAACTACTTCGCCGACACCACGCAGGGCCGCTACGTGCTGACGGTGTTCGAGCGCCTGAGCTTCGAGCAGCTGCCGTTCTACCTGCACCTGATGAAGCACCTGGCGCGCCACGGCATCGCGGTGCCCGAGCCGCAGGCCGATGCGGCCGGCGAGATCCTGCACCAGCTCGACGGCAAGCCGGCCGCGCTGGTCGACCGGCTGCGCGGTAGCCACCAGCTCGCGCCCGACGAACTGCACTGCCGCAGCGTCGGCGCGGCGATGGCGCGGATGCACCTGGCCGGCGCCGACTACCCGCGCCAGCAGCCCAACCTGCGCGGCCTGGCCTGGTGGACCGAGACGGTGCCGGTGGTGCTGCCCTTCCTGACCGACGCGCAGCGCGCGCTGATCGAGACCGAGCTCGCGTTCCAGCAGCAGGTGGCGGCGTCGCCGGCGTATGCGGCGCTGCCGCGCGGGCCGATCCATGCCGACCTGTTCCGCGACAACGTGATGTTCGAGGGCCACGCGCTGACCGGCTTCTTCGACTTCTATTTCGCCGGTGTCGACGCATTGCTGTTCGACATCGCGGTGTGCCTGAACGACTGGTGCATCGACCTCGACACCGGACGCCTGGCCGAAGACCGCGCGCTCGCGTTCGTCGAGGCGTATGACGCGGTGCGGCCACTCGGCTCCAGCGAGCGGCGGCTGATGCCGGCGCTGCTGCGCGCAGCGGGCTTGCGCTTCTGGATCTCCCGCCTGTGGGACCTGCACCTGCCGCGCGATGCGTCGGTGCTGAAGGCCCATGACCCCACCCACTTCGAGCGCGTGTTGCGCCAGCGCGTCGAGAACGCGTGGCATCCCGCGATGGGCTGAACGATGAAATTCCAGCATGTTCCCGCCAGCCGCGGTGCCCTGTGGGTGCGCCAGGGCCTGGCCGCTTTCGCGACACGGCCGCTTGCGTTTTCCGGCCTGCTCGGCCTGTCGCTGTTCGCGAGCTTCGCGCTCGCGTTCATTCCGGTGCTCGGGCCGTTCCTGCTGCTCGGGATGTTCCCGCTGCTGTCGCTGGGCTTCATGATCGCCACGCGCATGACGCTGGCCGGCCAGGTGCCGCTGCCGACCGTCTTCATCGCGCCGCTGCGGGGCGACCGGCAGCGCCGCCGCGCGCAGCTGTGGCTGTATGCCGGCTACGCGCTGGCGGCCTTCCTGATCTGGCTGCTGACGTACACGATTGCCGGCGCGCGCGTGATCGAGCTGCAGCAACTGCTGTACAGCGCCGGCACCACGCCCGAGATGATCGACGCGCGCCTGTCCGACGGCCACCTGCAGCTCGGCATGCTGGTGCTGTTCGTGCTGAGTTCGGTGCTGAGCGTGGTGTGGTGGCATGCGCCGGGGCTGGTGCACTGGGGCGGCATGAGCGCGTCGAAGTCGCTGTTCTTCAGCCTGGTGGCGTGCTGGCGCAACCGGGGCGCGTTCGCCATCTACATGCTGGTGTGGTTCGGCGCGGTGCTGGCGGCCGTCATCCTGGTGAGCCTGGTGTCGTCGCTGCTCGGCCAGGTCGAGATCGGCAAGGTGCTGATGCTGCCGGTCTGGCTGATGGTCATGAGTGCCTTCTACGCATCGTTGTTCTTCACTTTCGCCGACAGCTTCGAGCTGGAGTCGGCGGACACCGGGAGCCCGCCGCCATGAATGCCGCCACTGCAGCGTCGAAGATCGCCCTCGTCACCGGTGCCGGCACCGGCATCGGCCGTGCCTGTGCGCTGGCGCTGCTGGGTGCAGGCTGGGGCGTGGTGCTGGCCGGCCGCCGCGCCGAGCCGCTGCAGCAGACGCTGGCCGAGGCGGGCGAGCGGGCCGCGAATGCGCTGGCGGTGCCCACGGATGTCGGCGACCCGGCGTCGGTGAAGGCCTTGTTCGCGGCGACCCGCGAGCGCTTCGGCCGGCTCGACCTGCTGTTCAACAACGCCGGCGCCGGCACGCCGGCGATGCCGCTCGAAGACCTGAGCTACGAGCAGTGGAAGGCGGTGGTCGACGTGAACCTGACGGGCGCCTTCCTGTGCACGCAGGAGGCCTTCCGCCTGATGAAGGCGCAGACGCCGCAGGGCGGGCGCATCGTCAACAACGGCTCGATCTCGGCGCACGCGCCGCGGCCGTTCTCGGCGCCGTACACGGCCACCAAGCACGCGATCAGCGGTCTCACGAAGGCCACGTCGCTGGACGGGCGGGCGTTCAACATCGCGGTCGGCCAGATCGACATCGGCAATGCGGCCACCGACATGACCGAGCGCATGGCGCGCGGCGTGCCGCAGGCCAACGGCAGCACGATGGTGGAGCCGCGGATGGATGTGCAGCACGTGGCCAATGCGCTGCTGCACATGGCCAGTCTGCCGCTGGAGGCCAATGTGTTGACCATGACGGTCATGGCGACGCAGATGCCGTTTGTCGGGCGCGGCTGACTGACCGCGGGCATTGCCGGGGCGGGACCCGGCAGCGGCCTCACGCAGTGAACAAGCCTCAGGGCGTGATCGAGAGATCGTCGATCGTGCCGCTGAACCCGCCGGTCGCACCGGCCTGTTCATAGCCGACCGTGATCCGCACGACCGTCTTGCCGGCCAGCGCGCCCAGCTGTGCCTGCACGTTGTTCCACACATCGTTCTGCAGGAAACCGCCCAGCCCCTGCTGCTGCGGATGCAGCGGCACCCCATTCTGGTCGACCACGGCCGATTCGCGCAGGCTGCTGCCGTCGTCGAACAGCAGGTCGATCGCGACGAAGCGGCTGTTCGGCTGGCTGCTGTCGGGAAAGATCCAGTACGACAGCGTCGTGCTCGCCGTCACCGGGATGTTCACGTCGAACACCCGGTTGTAGGCATACGCCAGTGTCGCGTCGGTGGCGCTGCCCGCATAGCGCAGTGCCGCCGCACCGCTGTGCAGCGCGCCGATGCGGCGCGTCGAGGTTTCCATCCGGCCGGTGCCCGACTGCGCCTGCGGCGCGTCGATCCAGTCGGGCTGCTGCAGCAGGTCGTCGAAGCTGGTCGAGAACGTGGTTGACGGCGTCGATGCGCGCGGCACGTCGAACGACGGCGGCGCATCCTCGGGCGCGCTGCCCCAGGCGGGCGTGGGCGGCACCGCGCCCAGCACCACGTCGAACACCGTGTCGCCCGCCAACCGCTCCAGCGGCAGCCAGGTGCGGGTGGAGGGCAGGCTGTCGATCGCCATGGTGCCGATGTAGGTGCCTGCCGCGCCGGCGTTCTCGGCATTGATCGTCAGCGTGCGGCCGTTGCCCATGCGCACCTCGGCGTGCGGGAACAGCGGGCTGCCGACGACGAAGCCGCCGACGCCCGGGATCTCCGGATACAGCCCGAGCGCGCCCCAGACGTACCAGGCCGACAGCGAGCCCAGGTCGTCGGTGCCCATGAGCCCTTCGGGCCGGTTCGCATACTGCTCGTTCAGGATCCGGCGGACCACCGCCTGCGATTTCGCGGGCGCCCCGGCGAACGCATAGGCCCAGGGCGTGCCTTGCTCGATCGCCTCGGACAGCGTCGCCTGCAGGCCGTTGCCGCTGTTCAGTTGCTGGAAATGGGTGTCCAGCCGGGCGATCGCAGCGGCATTGCCGCCGAGGCGGTCGATCAGGCCGCGCAGGTTCTGCGGCACCATGAAGGTGTACATCGCCGAGGTGTAGTTGCCGAAGGCGCCGTTGCCGGCGCCCGGGTTGAACGGCATCACGAACGTGCCGTTCGCGCTGCGCTGCTGGGTGTAGCCGGAGCTCGACAGCATCGCTTTCCAGGCCTGGGCACGCGTCAGGTAGAGATCGCGTTTGGCGGGGTCGCCGAGCGCACCGGCGAACTGGCCGATCGCGGCATCGGCCAGCGCGTACTCCAGCGTGTTGCCGACCGCGCCCAGCGGCCCGCTGGAGATGTAGCCCTGG
This sequence comes from Rhizobacter sp. P5_C2, assembly GCF_054049715.1. Taxonomy (NCBI): domain Bacteria; kingdom Pseudomonadati; phylum Pseudomonadota; class Betaproteobacteria; order Burkholderiales; family Sphaerotilaceae; genus Rhizobacter; species Rhizobacter sp. P5_C2. The sequence continues at coordinate 18,258 of NZ_JBFULV010000095.1, forward strand.
TCCAGGTACTGGGACAGCGACGGCCGCGTTTCGCAATCGCGCGAGCGCAGGTTGACGGTGTTGGCGCCGCGCTCCATCACTGCCAGTGCCGCCGCGGTGTCGAAGGCGGTCGCGCCGAAGGCATGCATGTTGGCGACGATCACTGCCCCCGGGTCGCCGTACATCATGCAGGTGTCGGCGTTGGCGGTAGGCCAGCGCGGGAAGCCGGCATTGCTGGCCTGCGCATCCGCCACCAGCGACTGCGCCATGTCGCTGCCCTGCTTCGGCGCGAGCCAGGCCACCAGCTGCATCTGCGCGCGGGAGGTGTCCCAGCCGGAGAAGGTGGCGTATTTGTCCCAGCCGTCGGTCGTGTGGACGGCGTTGTCGAAGCCGATGTACTCGTTGTTGACGTCGCTGAACAGCGTCGGGTGCAGCAGCGAGTGGTACAGCGCGGTGGTGAACTTGACCTCGTCGTCGCGCTTGCCGTTGCTCGCGATCCGCACCCGGCCGAGCATCTCGGCCCAGTTGGCGCCGGCCTTGCCGCGCATGCTGTCGAAGTCGGTGAGCAGTTCCGCCTGCAGGTTCAGCCGCGCGTTGGCGATGCTGACGTACGAGACCGCGATGCGCAGTTCGACCGGGGCGCCGGGTGCGAAGCTGACCCAGCCGCCGGTCTGCGGGACGCGTGCGGTGCTGCGCGAACCGGCGCTGACGGTTGCTCCCCGGTAGGTGCCGAAGCTGGCATAGGGCCGGTTGAAGCGGCCATGGAAGTAGATCGCGTAGTGGCCGCGACCGCAGGCGCCGGTGTTTTCGACGACGCCTTCGACGCCGTCGCTGCCGACCAGCTGCAGCTGCGCGTTGGAACCGGGGACGGCATTGCGGCCGACGTTGAAGATCAGGTTCGGGTTCGCACCGGCCGGGAAGGTGAAGCGGCCGATGCCGCCGCGGCGGGCGACGGTCAGTTCGGAGCTGACCTGGCTGGTGGTCGTCACGCGGTAGAAGCCCGGCGAGGTCTGCTCGGTGCCGTGCGAGAACGTGGACTGGTAGCGGGTGATGTCGGTTGCAGGCGAGGTGGTGATCGTGCCGGGATAGGGCAGGATCGAGACGTCCTGGTGCACCGGGCAACCGGTGCCGCTCGCGTGCGTCAGGCTGAAGCCCTGGATCACGTTCTTCGCGTAGTTGTAGCCGCCGTTGGCGTTGGGTTCGCCGTAGCCGGTGTCGGGGCTGAACTGAACCATGCCGAAGGGCAGGGCGGCGCCGGGGTAGGTGCTGCCGGACAGGCTGCCGCTCGGGCGGTCCTGCGGGTTGGGAAAGCCGATGCCGGTGCCGATGTAGGGGTTCACCAGCGTCAGCGGATCGAGCCAGGCCGGCGCCGAGGCGGCCGGATCGGTGGCTGCCGCTCGTTCGGTGAGTGATGCTGACGGTGAATCAGGCGAACTGCCGCCTCCGCAGGCGGCCAGCAGCACGCTGGTCGTGAGCGCGATGAGCTTCTTCATGGACTCCCTCCTGGTGTGGTGCGGGGAGTTTAGGGGGAGGTGATTTCACTGCGTGGCATTGCCGGGTCTCGCCCCGGACGCTGCGCAGTGCGGGCAGGTTTCGCCCTGCCGGGCGAGTCACTTTCATTTGAGCGCAAATGAAAGTAACCAAAGCAAAGCGCTTGAACCCGAACACCATACGGTTCGTTCTACACGCTACGGACAACACGGCCACGCCGTTGGAAATCCAACCTTGGTTGGGATTGTTGAACCGCAGCCCCGATGCGAAGCGAGGCGCGTGGAGGCGGGAGGGCAACAATCCCAATCAAGGGACGATGTGCAGCGGCGTAGCCGTGTTGTCCGCAGCGGGACAGAACGAACCGCATGGTGTTGCATTGAGGCTCTTTGCTTTGGTTACTTTCATTTGAGCCCCAAATGAAAGCGAAGCTTCGGCGAAGCCAAAGTGACTCGCCCGCCGGGGCGAGACCCGGCAGCAGCCTCACGCAGTGAAAAGCCGTTTCCGATGCCGCGCCAGCTGCGCCCGCACCTGATCGGGTGCAGTCCCGCCGAGCACGTTGCGCGCATTCAACGACCCGCGCAGCGTCAGCACGTCAAAGACGTCCTCGCCGATCGCCGCATGAAACCCCTGCAGCACATCCAGCGGCAGATCCCCAAGATCCCGCTCCTCGCTGAGCGCGAACTTCACCGCATGCGCCACCACCTCGTGCGCATCGCGGAACGGCAGGCCCTTCTTCACCAGGTAGTCGGCCAGGTCGGTCGCGGTCGCATAACCCTTCAGCGCCGCACGCTCCATCGCCTCGGGCTTCACGACGATGCCGGCCACCATCTCGGCCATGATGCGCAGCGTGTCGCGCACCGTGTCGACCGAGTCGAACAACGGCTCCTTGTCTTCCTGGTTGTCCTTGTTGTACGTCAGCGGCTGGCCCTTCATCAGCGTCAGCAGGCCCATCAGGTGGCCGACCACGCGGCCGCTCTTGCCGCGCGCCAGCTCGGCCACATCGGGGTTGCGCTTCTGCGGCATGATCGACGAGCCGGTGCAGTAGCGGTCGGCCAGGTTGATGAAGCCGAAGTTCTGGCTCATCCACAGCACGATCTCTTCGGCCAGGCGCGACACATGCATCATCGTGATGCTCGCGAACGACGCGAACTCGATCGCGAAATCGCGGTCGCTCACCGCGTCCAGGCTGTTCTGGCACACGCCGTCGAAACCCAGCGTCTTCGCGACCCGCTCGCGGTCCAGCGGGTAGCTGGTGCCGGCCAGCGCCGCCGCCCCCAGCGGCAGCACGTTCACCCGCTTGCGCACGTCGGCCAGGCGCTCGGCGTCGCGCGCGAACATCTCCACATAGGCCAGCAGGTGGTGCGCAAAGCTCACCGGCTGCGCGACCTGCATGTGCGTGAAACCCGGCAGGATGGTCTCGACATGCCGCTCCGCCACGCCCACCAGCGCCTGCTGCATCGCCGCCAGCAGCGGCAGCAGTGCATCGATCTCGTCGCGCAGCCACAGCCGCACGTCGGTCGCCACCTGGTCGTTGCGCGAGCGGCCGGTGTGCAGCCGCTTGCCGGCATCGCCGACCAGCTGCGTCAACCGGGCTTCGACGTTCAGGTGCACGTCTTCCAGGTCGAGCTTCCAGTCGAAGGCGCCGGATTCGATCTCCTGCGTGATCTGCGCCATGCCGCGCCGGATGTCGGCCAGGTCCTGGGCCGCGATCACGGACTGCGCCGCCAGCATCTCGGCATGCGCCAGGCTGCCGGCGATGTCGGCCTTCCAGAGGCGCTTGTCGAAGCTCACGCTGGAGGTGTAGCGCTTCACCAGGTCGCTCATCGGCTCGGAGAACAGGGCCGACCAGGCTTCGGATTTCTTGTCGAGTTGATTGGCGGACATCGTCGGGGCGCTCGGAACGGGGCGTCGTGTAACGCTTGGTAGGCCCGGTTGCCCGGCGGCGCCAGTTGGCGACAATGCGCTGGTGGCCGCAGGAACCGGGGAAGCCCGGGATTCTATTCGGCCCACCTTGCCGCCATGCCCGAACCCCACGCGCCTACCTCTGCCTTTGCCCCCACGCCCAGCCGCCCGGCGCCGCTGTGGTCCGAGTCCACCCGCCCCGGCGGCGACCAGCGCGAGCGCGGCAGCAGCATCTTCAATTCCACCAACTTCGACGCGGTGCCGCTCGCACGCCAGCCGCTCGGGCCGGTGTCGGCCTTCGACGTCTGCCATGTCGGCGTCGTGCTGCGCGCGCTGTTCTTCGTGCACGCCGTCGTCGCGATCGGTGTCACCTTCGCCTCGCCCACGCGGGCCGCCTGGCTGAACCTGCTCGGCCAGGGCACCGGCGTCGCGCTGCCGGCGGTGCTGCTGTGGCTGGTGTCGGTGTGCCTGCTGAAGCGGCCGCTCGCCCGGCTGCCGGTGGCCGGCCAGTGGGTCGCCGCGGTGGCCCTCGGCGGCATCAGCGGCGCATTCGGCTGGGCGCTGCTGGTGGCGGTCGACATCCGCCTGCAGGAGACCGTGCACCTGGCCGCGCCGATGCTGGCCGGCGCCGGGCTGGCCGCCGCGCTCTTCTACTGGCTCACGCTGCGCGCCCGCGCCCGGCTGCCGGCCGACACCGCGGCGCGCCTGGCCGAGCTGCAATCGCGCATCCGCCCGCATTTCCTGTTCAACACGCTCAACACCGCGATCGCGCTGGCGCGGCTCGATCCGGCCCGCACCGAGCACCTGCTCGAAGACCTGGCCGAGCTGTTCCGCGTCGCGTTGAGCGCGACCGACGAATCGGTCAGCCTGGCCGAAGAGGTCGCGCTCGCGCAGCGCTACCTGGCGATCGAGCAGATCCGCTTCGGCGACCGCCTGCAGCTCAGCTGGGACCTCGACGAAGACGCCGGTGCCGCGCGCGTGCCGCCGCTGCTGCTGCAGCCGCTGGTCGAGAACGCGGTGCGCCACGGCGTCGAGCCCTCGCCCGATGGCGGCGTGATCCGCATCCGCACCCGCGTCAAGCGCGCCCATGCGGTGGTCAGCATCGCGAACACCGTGCCGCGCTCCGGCTCGCGCCCCGGCAACGGCATGGCGCTGCGCAACGTGCGCGAGCGCCTGAAGCTGATGCACGACGTCGCCGCGCAGTTCGAGACCCAGCTCGAGCGCGACGTGTTCCGCGTCCAGATCGTGGTGCCGCTGTGAGCAGCAACGACCCCTCCAGCGTGCCCGTGCTGCGCGTGCTGCTGGTCGACGACGAGCCGCTCGCGCGGCTGCGCCTGCGCGGCCTGGTGGGCGATTGCGGCGAGCCGCGCGCCGAGGTGGTCGGCGAGGCCGGCAACGCCCAGCAGGCGCTCGACTGGCTGGCCGCGAACGCATGCGACCTGCTGCTGCTCGACATCCACATGCCCGGCCCCGACGGGCGCCAGCTGGCCGCGCAGCTGCGCCGCCGCAGCGACCCGCCGGCCATCGTGTTCGTCACCGCGCATGCCGAACACGCGCTGCAGGCCTTCGAGCTCGACGCCGCCGACTACCTGACCAAGCCGGTGCGCCGCGAGCGCCTGCAGGCGGCGCTGCAGCGC
>NZ_JBFULV010000096.1:0-23225 GCF_054049715.1 Rhizobacter sp. P5_C2
AGCCCGAGCCGGCCGCCGAACCGGCACCGCCGCCGGTGGCTGCCGCGCCGGCCGCACCGGCCGAGCCGTCGGCCGGCGAGAAGGCCTTCCGCGCGGCCGAGGCTTCGGCCAAGGCCGGCAACCTGGAGCGCGCGCTGGCCGACTACAAGCAGGCGGCCAGCCTGGGCGTCGCCGCCGCCGGCCCGAAGGCCGATGCGACCAGCAAGCGGCTGGTCGACACGCACTCGCGCAACGCCCGCTCGGCGCTCGCGCGGCAAGACCTCGACGGCGCGATCAAGTCCTGGGACAAGGTGCTCGAGCTCGATCCGGCCAACGACACCGCCAAGCTCGAACGGCAGAAGGCGCTGCGCTTGAAGGAAAAGGTCAACGCGCTGTAGATAGATGTCGGCCCCTCGGTCGATGGGTACATCGACCGATCCCCCGCGGGGATGCGGGCCGGCTTGGGGCGGCCCGGCGCTCGGCCCGCGCGCCGTAGGAGCTTGCCTACGCGCAGGCGGCGTCCCGTCCTATTCTCGCGACCGGCCATGCCGGGGGACCCTTGGTGTCATGCAAGCCATGACATGACATCAAGGAGGAACCCCATGTCCCAGGAAGCCCAGATCATCGGCAAGGTCGAGTACCGCGAAGGCGACGGCCAGCCGATCGAGATCCGCCCCGGCCCGATCGAGGTCGAGACCACGCTCACCGACGCCACGCTCAGCTGGGTCGACGGCGACACGCACGGCTCCACCGCGATCCCGATCGGTGACTTCCAGCGCTACGTGGCGCGCGGCACGATCGAGCTGAAGCACTGAGAGGGTGAGAGCAAATCCGCCATGCTCGCTCATCCTGCCCAAACACACCCACTCTGCGTTGCAAATGCTCGCCGTAGCCCGAGCTACGGCTGCGCTTTGCGCCTTGATTGGGCGCGTTTGGACAGGCTGCTCGGGCACGCCGGATTCACTCTCACCCTCTGACCCGGCCACCGAGCGCCGGGCGTACAGCTCCAGCAGCACCTCGCTGACGTTGCCGAGGAGCAGCTGCGCCACACGATCCGCATAGAAGTTGAACTGCGTGCTGACGCGGTAGCGCGTGCGCATGCTCAGGCGCGTGCCGCCGCGCTCGGCTTGCAGCTCGAAGGCGGTGTCGAGCAGGTCGAAGTACAGGCCGCCGATGCGCACGTGGTCGTCCAGCGCGCCCGACGGCACGGAGTCGGCCTCGAATCGATAGGCCCACGCGATGCGGCGCGCCGGCTGCCACTCGGTGATGTCGCCTTCGAAGTGGATGCCCTTGCCCATCCGGAAATGCTGCACGCGCTGCCCGGCGGCTTCGGTGACGCCGGACTGCGGCGGCGGCACGCCGATGCGATAAGCCCAGCCGCGCTCGACCTCGTCGGCCCGGATGTCCGGCGTCTGCGTCAACTGCTGCCACACCACCGCCGGCGGCGCGGCGATCCACAGGCTGCGTTCGATCTGGCTGCGGTCGTCCTGCAGCGTGGTCCCCGGCACCAGCACGCCCATCAGCAAGGGCAGCACGCCGGCGGCATACAGCGTCGGCCGCGGCCAGCCGGTGACGCGGCAGGCGACGCCCATCAACAGGCCGCCGACGCTGCCCAGCACGCCGAACAGCGGCGCGATCACGAGCACGCAGATCAGCCCCTCGACGTTGATCAGCAGCGTGCCGGTGACGAACAGCCCGGTGGCGAGGAACGGCGCGCCGACGTAATAGGCCCAGGAGCGCCGCTCGTCGCGCTCGGCGATGTAGACGGTCACCATGCCGACGACGATCGGCGCGAGGAACACGAAGGCGCCGGCCATCGCCGACCAGGAGCTGCCCGCCGCGCCCGAGAACATCAGTCGCAGCGCGATGCCCGACAGCGCACCGGCTAGCACGGGCCAGCGGTAGCGGAACGGGAGGTGGTCGGGGTTCATCATCGCGCAGTCACCGCGTATGCGAGATCCACAGCAGCACCGCGAGCACGCCGATCGTCAGCTTCTGCAGCAGCGACGCGACAGGCGCGAACTTGCCGCGCAGATCGATCAGCGGCTCGGGCGGGCTGATGCGCAGGCCCTGCGCCAGCGCGGTCGGCGCGCGGCCCAGCAGCGCGGGCAACGCATTGACCGATGGCACGCTGCCGCGCTCGAGCAGGCGCAGCGTGTCGACACTGAAAGCCTTCTGCGGCAGCACGCATGCGAGGCGCGCCGCGAGCTTCATCAACGGCATCGGCACCGGCAACCACAGCGGCTGGCCGAGGCCGAGCGCGATGCGATAGGTGGCGAGCATCTCGCGGTAGCTGACGGCCTCGGGGCCGCCGACCTCATGCACCACGCGCAGCGGGCCGGATTGCTCGACCAACCGCGCGATCGCCTCGGCCAGCTCGTAGACGTGCAGCGGCTGCAAGCGCTGCGCGCCGCGCCCCGGCAGGCTGACGACCGGCAGCGACGCGAGCGTCGCGAACAGCGCGGCGCTCGCGCTGCGCGGCCCGTACACCAGCGACGGGCGCAGCACGGCCCAGTCGAGCGGCAGCGTCGCTAGCAGGTCGTCGGCAAGCAGCTTGCTGCGCAGGTAGTCGCTGTCGAGACCCTCCGGCCCGACGCCGAGGGCCGACACCTGGATCACGCGCCGCGCCCCCGCCAGCGCCGCGCCGCGGAACAACTCGATCGGCCCCTGCGCATGCACGCGCTCGAAGCGCTGCCCGCGCGAGGGCACCAGGATGCCGACGCAGTTGACCACCGTGTCGACCTGCGCATCGCGCAGCCGCACGGCCCAGTGCTGCGGCGACACCGGACTGGAGAAATCCAGCGGCCAGTGCTCGCGCGCCGCGCCCGGCCGGCGCGAGGCTTCGACCACCTTGTGGCCGCGCGCACGCAGCGCATGCACGACCGCCGCACCGATGCAGCCGGTCGATCCGCAGACGAGGACCTTCATCACGCACTCCTTGAGAAGCAGCAGGGAGCCGGCACCGCGGCATCGAGCACGCGGGCGACCGAGGGTTCGAGCGCCTGAAGCGAGGCGCGCGGTGGCAAGGTGGCCGGCAGGCTGATGTCCCACACGAGGCCGATACGCTGCAGCACGCACAGCACCCACCAGCCGGGATCGGCCTGGCCGGGGTAGAGCCCGAGGCGGGCCGAGCCGGGAAACGCATGGTGGTTGTTGTGCCAGCCCTCGCCGAAGGTGATCAGCCCGCAGCCGCGCACGTCGTGGCCTTGCACCCCGGCGCCGTCGACATGCCAGCTGCGGTGGCCGACGCGGTGCGCGAAGTGGCCGACCATCCAGTGCCCGGTCAGGCCGACGACGCAGCGCAGGCACACGCCCCACAGCACCCAGCCGATGCCACCGAACGCGAAGAACAGCAGCGCCCACGGCAACTGCTGCAGCAGCCAGTGCCGCTCGACCCACATCAGCACCGGGTCGTCCGCGAGGTGCCCGGGCAGCTCGAAGCGCGGCGGGCGGGCCAGGCGCAGCTCGCAGTGCAACTGCCACCATGCATCGACGAAGAAGCCGCGCCGGTGCGCGAAGAAATCGTGGCAGTGCGGCTGGCGCTGCGCCCAGTCGCGCAGGTCGTGCGTGCGCATCATGCCGGCCGGCCCGGCCATGCTGACCAGCACGCCCAGGTAGACCAGCAGGCGTTCGAGCCACAGCGGGCACGCATATGCGCGATGGATCAGCCGCCGGTGCATGCCGAGCGAGTGGCCGAGGCACAGCGTGACCGCGCTGCTCGCGAGGAACAGCGCGGCGCCGCCCCAGCTGGCGTAGCGGGTGACGGCCAGCACGCTGCCGGCCAGCATCGCGAACCACCACAGCGAGCGCTGCGGCGCCCAGACGACGCGGCCCTCGACCGCGCTGCATCCGTCAGTGGCGTGGACCGTGGTGACCTCGTTGCGCATGGCCCGCTCACTCGCCGCGGTGGAGGCGGCAGGCGCCATCGCGGCAGGCCTGCATGCGCGCGGCCATCCGTGCCGCACGAACGCGGCGGATGCCGCGCACCAGCGGCGCGCTCGCCCGCGAGATCGCCTGGCGGTGCCGCGCGAACCAGCGGTAGCCCAGCTCGAAGGCCGGCTGCAACGGCGCCCAGCCAATCGGCTTCAGCACCCAGCCCAGGCCCACCGCCTCGTAGGCCAGCCGCAGCACCTGCACGCCGTGCAGCACCCGGCCGTCGGCGGCGATCGCGTGGATCTCCTCGTTCATCGCCTGCAGCGTCACGCCATAGGGCGACGGATCGAACCCGGCAGCGCTGATGTCGACGAAGGCCAGGCGCCCCGCCGCGTTGCGCTCCCACAGGTGATCCATCTCGAGCGAGCACACCGGGCAGGCGGCGTCGTACAGCAGCGTCATCGGGTACAGGGCGTGGTTCATCGCAAATGCTCCTTCAGAAATTTCTGTCTATAGAGAAATTAACCGGCAAAAAAAGAGGCCTCAGGGACCCAGCAACTGCGCCGGGTTGATCTCTTCGGGCGCCGCAGCGCCGTCGCGGCCGAGCAGCTTCTTGATCTTCGCGCCGAGCTTCAGCACCTTGGTCAGCGTGTCGGTGTCGAGCTTCAGCATCTCGTCGCTCCACGCGGTCAGCGTGACCAGCAGTTCCTGCGTCTCGCGGATGCGCAGGCGCGCCTCGGCCGGGTCGCGGCTCAATGCGGGATCGGTCAGCAGTTCGTTCAGCACCTCGATGGTGGGCGCGATCTCTCGACGTTGGCGCTCACGCACCACGGTGCGCAGCAGCTCCCATACCTGGGTCGAGGTCTCGAAATGATCGCGCCGGTCGCCGGCCAGGTGCACGAGCTTGATCAGGTTCCAACCTTGCAGCTCGCGCAGGCTGTTGCTGACGTTCGAGCGCGCGACGTCGAGCGTGTCGGCGATCTCCTCGGCATGCATCGGCCGGCCGGTGATGAAGAGCAGCGCGTGGATCTGCGCCACCGTGCGGTTGACGCCCCAGCGCGTGCCCATCTCGCCCCAGTGCAGCACGAATCGGGAGAGGGTCGGCGACAGGTTCATGAGGCGGACTCTAGGGTCGCCATATATTTCTGTCAACACAGAAATTCAGAAAATACGGATCACGCGAGCGGCGACGAGACGATCCAGCCTTCGAGCGGATCCGCATCGGCCGGCCGACCGAAGCCGGGTTGCCCGGCCGCCCACGCGGCCTGCATCAGGCACAGCACCGCGTCGAGCCGATCGCCCGACGCATCGGCGACCAGCGCATCGCGTTGCGCATGCGACAGGCGCAGCCGCAGGCCAAGGCGCGAGCGGCCCTGCTCCAGCGCATCGAGCAGGTCCTTGCGGGCGATCAGGCGATCGGGCGTCTGGCGGGCCTTGTCGTCGGCCTTGTACGAGCGCCGGCCGATCAGCTCACGCGCCAGCAACCCGGGGTAGCCCTCGAGCGCGACGCGCTGCGCATCGCCGGCGTGCAGGCCGGGCAGGTCGACACCGGCATCGATCAGCAGCGGCACGCCGGCATGCAGCATCAGCGCGACCGGCGGGTTGACCCACTTCATCGACGGCGACGAGCCGGCCGGCCCGTCGGCCGCGCGGTGCGCGAACTTCGCGCCCACCGGCCGCGCATCGCAGAACGCCGCGAAGCGCAGGCGGATCTCGTCGCGCGACAGCCCGGCGTAGTGGCGCATCAACGGCAGCCAGGCCAGCGGCCAGCCGAGCGCCTGCACCAGCTCGCGCGGCAGGCCGAACGGAAAGTCGAAGGCCGCGAGCCATGGCCCCGGCGTGCGCAGCCACGCGGCAAAGCCTTCGAAGTGCTCGTGCGTCTCGATGCGCTCCAGCCGCACGACGGCGTGCGCGAGCTGGCCGCGCGCGACGGTGATCGGCTTGCGCCGTGTCGGCCGGCTGGTGAAGTCGACGCCGGCCAGCGGCCAAGCGGTGTGCTGAAGGGGAACGGAGCTCATGGGGTGCCGGTACAGTCGGGCCCTCACTCTAGCGACCCCCATGGCCGACCACCCGCTGAACCGCACGCCGACGCTTCCGCAGACAAGTCCGCGCCCTCTTCGTCGCCCGCGCCGGCTTCATCGCCATCGCCCTCCTCGCGCGAGGAACCGAAGGAGCGCCTCGTCACCACCGAGCACCGCGCGGTCGTCGGCAAGCGCACGCTGGACTACAGCGTGACCTGCGGCACCGTCGTGCTGCGCGAGGACGAGCAGCGCGACGGCCAGCGCAGCGCCGACAAGCCGCGCGCGAGCCTGTTCTTCATCGCCTACACGCTGAAGGGTGCGGAGCCTGCGTCGCGGCCGGTCACGTTCAGCTTCAACGGCGGCCCGGGTTCGAGCAGCGTGTGGCTGCACCTGGGCATCCTCGGGCCGCAGCGGGTCGTCACCGACGAGATGGGCAACGCACCGCCGCCGCCGTATGCGCTGACCGACAACGAGCACACGCTGCTGACCGACAGCGACCTGGTCTTCATCGACCCGGTGGGCACCGGCCATTCGCGCATGGTCGAGGGCGAGAAGGTGGCCGAGTTCCACGACTACCAGCGCGACCTCGACGCGGTCGGCGAGTTCATCCGCCTCTACCTGGCGCGCTACGGCCGCTGGGGCAGCCCGAAGTACCTGATCGGCGAGAGCTACGGCACGACGCGCGCGGCCGGGCTCACGCTGCACCTGCAGGACAAGCACGACGTGTTCCTGAACGGCGTGATGCTGGTGTCGCTGGCGGTCGACCTGCAGACACTGCACTTCGACCACGGCAACGAGCTGCCCTACCCCTTGTTCCTGCCGACCTATGCGGCCACCGCGTGGTACCACCGCGCGCTCGCGCCGGCGCTGCAGAAGAAGCCGCTGGCCGCGGTGATCGCCGCGGCCGAGGCCTTTGCGCTCGGCGACTACACGGTGGCGCTGATGGCCGGTTCGACCCTCGACGCGAAGACGCGCCAGCGCATCGCCGAGCAGGTGGCGTTGTACAGCGGGCTGRGCGTGGCCTACGTGCTGCGCTGCGACCTGCGCCCGCGCGAGTTCCGCTACTTCAAGGAGCTGCTGCGCGAGCGCGGGCAGACGGTGGGCCGGCTCGACAGCCGCTTCCTCGGCCTGGACCGCGACGATGTCGGCGAGGAGCCCGAGGGCGATCCGGCGATGAGCAACCTGCTGGGCGCGTATGCGAGCGGCATCAACCGGCTGCTGAAGGACACGCTGAAGTTCGACACCGACGCGCCCTACGTGGTGCACGCGCCGATCTGGGACAAGTGGGGCTGGAAGGATTTCGCGGGCAAGTACGTGAACGTCGGCGGCAGCCTGCGGCGCGCGATGCATGCGAACCCCGCGATGCGGGTGTACGTGGCGAGCGGGTACTACGACCTCGCGACGCCGCACGCCGCAGGCGACTACACGCTGAGCCACCTGGGGCTGCGCGAGCCGCTGCGCAAGAACATCAGCGTGAGCTACTTCGAGGCGGGGCACATGATGTACATCCACCAGCCGTCGTTGAAGCGGATGGCGGGGGAGCTGAGGGCGTTCGTGAAGGGCTGAAGTTTCACCCGGTGGCCAGCCCCACCACCCCCGCCGCAATGCACGCCGCCCCCACGATCCGCGTGCCACGCTGGCCCTCGCCCAGCAGCCGCCCGCCGAGCAGCGCGGCGAACAGCATCGACACCTCGCGCGCCGGCGCCACGTGCGACAGCGGCGCGAGCCGGGCCGCATACAGCACGAGGATGTAGCCGAGCGGGCTGATCGCCGCCAGCACCAGCGCGTGCTTCCACAGTGCGCGTGCCGATTCCATGAAGGCCGCAGGCTTGCGCAGCGCACTCGGCAGCATGAACGGGAGCCGCGCGAGGTTGCCGAAGTAGTCGATCAGGATCGGCGAGATCAGCATCACCTTGACCGAGTAGCCGTCGATCAGCGTGTAGAGCGCGATCATGCAGCCGGTGGCCGCGCCGTAGCCCAGCCCGGCCATCACGCGCTGCCGCTGCACCGGGTCGTGCGCACGCGCCCACAGCGACGGCCCGCCGGCGATCAGGAACACCCCCCCGGTGACCGCGAACACGCCGAGCACGCCGCCCAGGCTCATGTGCTCGTCGAGCAGCAGCAGCGCACCGAACGAGCTGATCAGCGGCCCGGTGCCGCGCGCCACCGGGTAGACCACCGTCAGGTCGCTCGCCGCATAGCCGCGCAGCAGCACGTTGAAGTACACGAGGTGGGTGATGCCGCTCGCGAAGACCAGCGCCCATTCCTTCGCGCCCCACAGCGGCACCGTGCCCCAGGCGGCCCAGATGCCGACCGGGCCCCACAGCACGAGGATCATCAGGCTGGACAGCAGTGCGAAGCGGCTGTCGCCGCCGGCCTTCTTGGCGACCAGGTTCCAGGCGGCATGCAGCAGGGCGGCGATCAGGACGAGGGAGAGCGCGAACAAGGACATGGGGCGCAGGCGGCGGCGAAGGCGAAGCCCCGCATTGTCGCCACAGTCGCGGGCGAACCATCACGACATCACACGCGAAGCTCTGCCCCAGGCAATGCCGGCCCCGACACGAGAGGCTCCTGCAGCCAATCGCGCACGCTGCTGGCCGCCGCCAGCACCCGATCGAACAAGGCCATCAACGCAGGCTCATCGAGTTCCGACAGGCGCAGGCGCGTCCACAGAGAGAACCGGCCGCTGTCCGGATCGAGGGCGCCGATCAACGCGGGATGTTCTGCGGAGAACTGGTTGCCGGCCAGCAGCGGCAACAGGCGCTGGGCGTCGCGCGGATCGACCGGTGCGGCGATCTCGGCGAGCACGACCAGAAATTCCTCCTGATAGCCCAGCAGGGCGACCGTCAACCCTTCGTCGACAGACAACGCAACGCTCTGTCGATGTTCGTCGGGAGACTCGATACCAATGCGCTCGCACAGCGGGCGGATCACGTCGTGGAAACGCGGGGAGTGGGTCATGGCTCGATCCTTCTGGTGAAATCAGCCCGCGGACTGTTCGAAGAGGCTGAGCACCTCTGCCCGTCCGGCATACGCTGGGTCATTCGTCGGACAAAGCTCCCGGAATTCCCGCGCAAGATCTTCGGCCGAATAGCCCATGTGGTCCTTCGACTTCGGCGAGGCACCTCGTTCCAGCAGCAGGCGCACCAGGTCCGGCGAGCCGCGCCGGCACGCGTGGCCCAGGGCGCTATAGCCATCCCAGGAAGAGTCGTCAAGCGTCGCCCCGGCGTCGAGCAGCTTGCTGACGATACCGACCTCCGCCCGGCTGCAGGCCGCGAGCAATGGCGTCTTGCCGTCCTTCCCGCGCTGGTTGATGTCCATACCGCCGGCCAGCAAGGCGTCGACGACTGCAGGATCGACCGGTGCGCTCTCGACAACGCGACACAGCAATGCCGAGGCTGCGATGTTCGCCTTCTTTCGCATGGCCCGGTCCGCTTTCACAAATTCCGATGCGAGCAGCAGGCTGATCTCTTTCACATTACCCGAGGAACATGCTTGCTCCAGATCCGAGCGCCAGATCGCGAGCGTCAGCGCGTTCCGCTGGGCCCCATCGCCGATGCTCGCTCTCAGCGCCTCGAGCAGCGCCCTGTCCGCAGGTCGCAGCGCCAGCGCCTCGGCCACCGCGTAGTCGTACACGCTCCCAGCGACCGCTTGTCGACGTTCCTGGTCAACACCGGTGGCGGGCAGATCCCGCAACAGCTGTAGCGCGAACTGCCACGGTATGACCCCCAGGGCATTCGGTCGCAAGGCCGAAGCTCCCTGCTTGATCAGCAGCTTCACCATGTCGGTACCGCCCGCTTCGATCGCAAGGCTCAGGCCATTTTCCAGCCCGTGAGGTGCGTGGAACTGCGCACCTGCTCTCAGCAGGCTCTTGACGCCGTGGGGGTTGAGCTCCTGGCAAGCAACCATCAGCCACCTGGAACCGTGGTCGCCGATGGCGGCGACGGTCTCGGGGCTCAACCATGCCTCCAGCGCATCCGCATCGCGATTCCTCAGGGCATCGTCAATGACCCTCTGTCGCAGCATCAGCTGAATCTGCGTTGCCGTGACGGCGTCGATGGCGTGCTTGAAGAGAACACCAATGAACGCCATGTTCTGCGCATCGAGCGGCATGTTCAGTGCCGCGCCCATTGCGCGCAGGCAAAGGTTGCCGTGACGTTCGGGAAACCATTCGCGCGCCTCGCCTCGCTTCAGCAGCTGCGTGAGCCCCTCAAGATCCCGGCCGACGAATGCAGCTTCGACATCGAGTTCCCATTGGGCTTGTCGCAGATGCGGGCCAGGAAACGACGGGTCACGAACGCGGCGGATCGAAGATCTCGCCACCACATCGCTCGAGTAGTAGTCGCGCCCGTGGCGGTAGGCGATTTTTACGTTCGGCTGCATCCCTCGCTGCGCCGCCTGCTCCGGCGTGAGCAGGCAATCGGATTCGGTTCTGTCCAAATACCCGCCGAACCCGATCATCCGTTTGACATAGGTCACCAAATCGCCGGAGTACTCGCCCGCGTGGATGCGGCTCTGAACGAGCGGCGGAAACTCCTCGATCCGAATTTCACCCGCGGCCTTCGCTTGCTGCTTCAGATCCTCCCATCGCCGCGTTATCGGATCTCCAGGACGCCACGTTGCGACAACTTCAAGGTCGTCCGCCATACTGAACCGGCCGTCCTCCTGCAGGAACGCCTCCGGGTTGATCCAGTGGTCATGAATCACGGTGGAGCCGTCTCGCAAGATGACTCGCACGAAGGTGTGAGCCATCTTTCTTGAGCCTACCCGCTCGATGCGATCACATTTCGGCTCGCTTTGGTTCCCGTAGTGCTCTCTCAGAATAATGTCCGTCGCCTGTGCCACGGAATCACACCTGCGCGCCCCTTCTCGCAAGGCTTGTACGAGTGGATCGCGATTGCCAAGGATGGAATTGCACTCGCGACGCAGAAGAAGATCCGACTCGCCCTTCGACGCGACGATATGCTCCGTCACATTGCCGGAATACGGCGAGAAGCATTCAGCCAGCTTGTCCTTCACCTCGGGCGACAGCTGCAGGCAATGCATGGCATCGGCGCCAACATCGCGGATTGCATACACGACCTTTTTGCCTGTTTTAGTCTCGTATTCGCTGACCAGCTCATCGAAGACAAAAGACTGGCCATTCACCTCCGAACGCGCCACCTTGTACGGCCCGTGGACGTTCTCAGGAAACTTTCCCCTCGGATCTCGCAGCGACGTCTGGGGATTGTTCGCATAGGACGACGACGGGTACTGCATGGTTCGTGCTCGTGGCAATGGATGGTGAAACAGTCCGGATGGCATCTCGCAGACAGTCGCATGGATCGTGCGACTGCGCTGCCATCCTCGGTCGCCATGAGTGAGCATTGGCGCGTCGCGGTTCCCACCGCGCGCACCGGCATGCGTTCCGGTCGGAACGCCTCCGAATCAACCGTCCCGGCCCGTCCTTCCCCTCACCCCTTCGACGCCGCCACCCGCATCGTCACGAACTCCTCCGCCACCGTCGGGTGGATGCCGATCGTGCGGTCGAGCTGCGCCTTCGTCAGCCCCGCCTGCACCGCGACCGCGAAGCCCTGCAGCACCTCGCCGGCATCGCCGCCCACCATGTGCGCACCCAGCAGCCGGTCGCTCGCATCGTCGACCACCAGCTTCAGCAGCGTGCGCTCGGTGCTGCCGCTCAGCGTGTGCTGCAGCGGCTTGAACTCGCTGCGGTAGATGCGCAGCACGCCGTGCCGCGTGCGCGCGACCTCTTCGCTCAAGCCCACCGTCGCGGCCTGCGGGTGCGTGAAGATCGCGGTCGGCACCGTCGCGTAGTCGAGCGCCGGCCGGCGGCCTTCGCCGAACAGCCGGTCGATCAGCACCATCGCCTCGGCCAGCGCCACCGGCGTCAGCGCCTTGTTGCCGACCAGGTCGCCCAGCGCATGCACCGAGGGCACGTTGGTCGTGAAGCCCTCGTCCACCGGCACCGTGCCGTCTTCGTTGACCTTCACGCCCACCTCGGCCAGCCCCAGCCCGCGGCTGCGCGCACRCCGGCCGGTGGCGTGCAGCACGGTGTCGGCCTCGAGCACGCTGTCGTCGATGAGCTGCAGCCGCTGCACCTCGCCGCGCCGCTCCACCGCGGCAATGCGCGACTCGAGCCGGATGTCGATGCCCTTCTTGCGCATCTCGGCGGTGACGAAGCGCGCCATCTCGCCGTCGAAGCCCCGCAGCAGCTGCGGCCCGCGGTGCAGCAGCGTCACCTTGGACCCCAGGCCGTGGAAGATCGATGCGAACTCGCAGGCGATGTAGCCGCCGCCCACCACCACCAGCCGTTTCGGGAACGGCGACAGGTCGAACATGTCGTCGGAGCTCATCGCCCACTGGGCGCCGGGGCCGTCGAGCCGCACCGGCTCGCCGCCGGTGGCCAGCAGGATGTGCCGCGCGGTGAAGCGCTGCTCGTGGGTCGTGGTCTTCACGGCCACCGTGTGCGCATCGAGCAGCTTGGCCCAGCCGCGCACCAGCTGCACGTTGGCGCCGCGCAGCAGCTCGGCATACACGCCGTTGAGCCGCGTGATCTCGGCGCCGCGCCGCGCCTTCAGCACGTCCCAGTCGAACTCGGGCTCGGTCAGCGTCCAGCCGAAGCCGCGCGCCTGCGCGAAGGCCTCGTGGTAGTGCGCCGCATAGCTGTACAGCTTCTTCGGGATGCAGCCCAGGTTCACGCAGGTGCCGCCGAGCGCACTGCCCTCGGCCAGGATCACCCGGGCGCCGAGCTGCGAGGCAGCGCGGCTCGCCCGCACGCCACCGCTGCCGGCACCGATCACGAACAGGTCGCAGTCGTAGGATGGGCTTGCCTGGCCGGCATCGGCGAAGTTGCCACCGAAGTCGGCATTGTTGTCAGCTGTCACCGTCATGCGAAGGCTCCCTCTCCTGTCGTCCACCGTCTTCCATCAGCGCCCTGAGCGTAGCGAGGCTGTCGGCTTCATGCAAAGGCTTGTCGTGCCGGATGCGCAGCATGCGTGGAAAGCGCACGGCGATTCCACTCTTGTGGCGCGGACTCGCGTTGATGCCCTCGAAACCGAGTTCGAACACCAGCGTGGGCCGCACGCTGCGCACCGGCCCGAATTTCTCGAGCGTCGTCTGACGGATGATGCGGTCAACCTCGGTGAATTCGTCATCGCTCAAACCCGAATACGCCTTCGCGAAGGTCACCAGCTGCAGCGCCCCGGCCTGCGCCGGTTCGCGCCGGGCGATCGCGTCGACCACCGCCTGCGCCTCGGCGGCATCCTGCGGCGGCGCGCTCCACACCGCGAAGGTGTAGTCGGTGTAGACGCTCGCGCGCCGCCCGTGCCCGGCCTGCGCGTAAACCAGCACCGCATCGACGCTCAGCGGGTCGATCTTCCATTTCAGCCAGGTGCCGCCCGCCAGCCCCTCCTGCTTGCGCCGGCCGCTGCCGTACTGCGCCTGTGCGTGCTTCAGCATGAAACCCTCGACGCCGCGGCCGCGCGATTCCTCGCGCAGGGCCGCCAGCGCCGCCCAGCTGTCGCGCTGCTCGACCGGCGACACCCGCATCGTTCGCCCCGCGGAAGCGGCTTCGAGCAGCGCACGGCGCTCGCGCTGCGGCTTGCTGCGCAAATCGACGCCCTGCCACTCCAGCAGGTCGTACGCGATGAAGCTGGCCGGCGCATCGGCCAGCACGCGCTTGGTCAGCGTCTTGCGGGCGATGCGCTGCTGCAGCAGGTTGAACGGCGCCGGGGCATCGCCCTTCCACACCAGGATCTCGCCGTCGAGCACGCTGCCGTCGGGCCATTCCTGCGCGAGCGCGACGACCTCGGGAAAACGCTCGGTCACGAGTTCCTCGCCGCGCGACCAGATCCAGGTCTGGCCGCCGCGCCGAACGATCTGCGCACGGATGCCGTCGTACTTCCATTCGACCAGCCAGTCGCCCGGCGCGCCGAGCCGTGCGTCGAAATCGGGCGGCAGCGCGTCGACGGGATGCGCGAGGAAGAACGGATACGGCTGGCCGAGCGGTGGTGCGGCGCCCTCGCCAATGGGTGCGACCAGGGCCGCGAAGCGCGTCGCATCGGGCGTCTGCTTCGCATCGGTCCAGCCCATCATGCGTTGCGCGAGCAGCTTGTCATCGAGCCCGGCATGCGCGGCCAGCGCGCGCTGCACCAGCAGCTTGCTGACGCCGACGCGGAAGCCGCCGCCGATCAGCTTCGTCAGCAGGAAGCGGCCGGTGGTGTCGAGCTCGTCCCAGAATGCCGCGATGCGTGCCGCCTGCTCGGCCGGCGACAGCCCGCGCAACGGCAGCAGCCGCTGCTCGATCCACTCGGCCAGGCCCACGTTGCCTTCGTGCCGCGGCGCCGGCAGCACCAGCGCGATCGTCTCGGCGAGGTCGCCGACCGCCTGGTAGCACTCGTCGAACAGCCAGTCGCTGATGCCGGCGCGCTCGCAGGCCAGCGCCCGCAGCGTCGCGGTGGGCACCACCTGCCGCGGCTTGCCGCCGGACAGGAAGTACACCGCCCAGGCCGCATCTCCGGGCGCGGCCTCGGCGAAATAGCGCTGCAGCGCCGCGACCTTGGCCGAGGTGGCCGTGGTCGCATCGAGCTCGGCGAAGAGCCGCGCGAAGCGCTTCATGCGGGCGGCTCCGGATCGGTGGCAACCGCTCGCTGGTCATCGCGCTCGTCGTCATATTCGGTGTGGAACGCCCCGGCCTGCAGCCCCTGCTCCTGCAGCCAGCGCACCATCACCGCCTCGTAGCCGTGCGTGACGATCACGCGCGAGGCACCCGTCGCGCTGATCGCGCGCTGCAGCCCCGGCCAGTCGGCATGGTCGCTCAGCACGAAGCCGCGGTCGACCGCGCGCCGGCGCCGCGTGCCGCGCAGCTGCATCCAGCCGCTGGCGAATGCATCGCCGTAGTCGCCGAAGCGGCGCGTCCACGCCGAACCCTGCACCGAAGGCGGCGCGATCACCAGCGCCCGCGCGAGGCTCGCCTTGTCGGTGACCTCGGTCGCCAGCTGCGTCGGCGGCAAGGCCACGCCGGCCGCGCGGTAGGCCTGGTTCAGCGGCTCGACGGCGCCATGCACGACGATCGGGCCGATCGACGCATCGACCCCCGCGAGCAGCCGCTGCGCCTTGCCGAAGCTGTAGGCCATCAGCAGGCTCGCGCGGCCGGCCTCGGCATTGGCCCGCCACCAGGCGTCGATGTCGGCGAACACCTCGCGCTGCGGGCGCCAGCGGTAGATCGGCAGGCCGAAGGTCGATTCGGTGATGAAGCAATCGCAGGGCACCGGCTCGAACGGCGTGCAGGTGCTGTTGTCGTCGCCGGCCCCGCTGACGAAGTAGTCGCCCGATGCGACCCACACGCGGCCGCCATGTTCGAGCCGCACCTGCGCCGAGCCGAGCACGTGGCCCGCGGGGTGCAGCGAGAGCCGCACGCCGTGGTGCTCGATCACGTCGCCGTAGGCCAGCGTCTGCAGCGTGATGTCGTCGCCGAGCCGCGCGCGCAGCACGCCCTCGGAGGGCGCCGACGCGAGGTAGTGCGCATGCCCGCGCCGCGCATGGTCGCCATGCGCATGCGTGATCACCGCGCGCTCGACCGGTCGCCACGGGTCGATGTAGAAATCGCCGGGCGGGCAGTACAGCCCCTCGGGCCGTTCGATCACCAGGTCGTCGACCGCCATCGCCGGCGCCGTCAGTAGCGGCCGGTCTGGCCGGCGATGCGCAGGTAGACATGCGCGCACCACGCGACGAAGCCGCGCCGCAGCGTGCCGGCCAGCGTTCGCGGGTGCGCGAGCTTCGGGTCGATCTCGCGCGACTGCGCCGCCGCGGCGTCGAAGCGCTCGGCGAGCGAACGCGTGAAGGCCTCGTCGCGCACGATCACGTTGGCCTCGAGGTTCAGCAGCAGCGACAACGGATCGATGTTCGAGCTGCCCACCGTCGCCCAGTCGCCGTCGATCACCGCCACCTTGGCGTGCAGGTAGGCCGGCGTGTACTCGTGGATGCGCACGCCGTGCGCCAGCAGCTCGTCGTACAGCACCCGCGCCGCCAGCCCGGCGATGCGGTAGTCGAGCTTGCCCTGCAGCAGCAGCCGCACCGCGACGCCGCGGTCGGCCGCATCGCGCAGCGCGCGGCGGAACGGCCGGCCGGGGTAGAAGTACGGGCTGATCAGGTCGACGCGTTCGCGCGCGCCGCGGATCGCATCGATGTAGCTGCGCTCGATGGTGCGGCGCTGGCGCAGGTTGTCGCGCAGCACGAAGGCGGCGCGCACCGGCGGCAGCGCATCGGGGCTCAGTTGCAGGCCCTTGCTGCGCGGCATGCGCAGCCGGCGCATCAGGCGCTTGGCGCGCGCGATCGGCTCGGCGCTGCGCGCGAGGGCCACCATCTCCTCGCGGAAATCCTGGCCCAGGTCGGCACGCGTCCACACCGCGCGGATCGCCTGCTCGACCGGCGCGACCACCGGCCCGCGCAACTGCACCGCGAAATCGAGCCGCGGCTGCTCGGTGACGCCGTGCACCAGGTCGATGCGATCGTCGATCTGGTTGATGCCGCCGACGAAGCCGACCTCGCCGTCGACCACGCACAGCTTCTGGTGCAGCCGGCGCAGCTGGCCGGGCTGGAACCAGCTCCACCAGCTGGTGATCGGACGGAACACCGCGAGGTCGACGCCGCCGTTCTCGAGCAGCGGCTGCAGCTGCGGCAGGAAGGCGCGCGAGCCGAAGCCGTCGAGCACCACGCGCACCGCGACGCCGCGCGCCGCCGCCGCCAGCAGCGCATCGGTGACGGCGGTGACGCTGCCTTCGTGCTGGTAGATGTAGGTCGCGAGCCAGACCTCGTGCCGGGCCGCGTCGATCGCCCGCGCCATCGCCGGGAAGAGTTGATCACCGCCACTGAGCAGCTCGACCTGGTTGTCGCCGCAGAACAGCGCGCGCGGCAGCGTGCTCCACAGGTCGTCGGGCAGCGGCGGTTCGCCGTGCCGGCGGTGGTGCTTGCGCGTGCGTGTCGCGGTCGAGGTCAATGCGGGCTCATTCCAGTTCGAGTTCGGCCACCAGCGGCAGGTGATCCGACATCCGCGCCCAGGCCGCCCCGCGCGGCACCGAGGTGCCGGTGCAGCGGAAGCCGCGCGTGTAGATGCGGTCGAGCGAGAACACCGGCATGCGCGACGGGAAGGTGCGCTGCGAGCTGATGCCGCGCCGCTCGGCGCGGTACAGCCCGAGCGCATGCATCGGCGCGTCGAGCTTGCCGCCCCAGTCGTTGAAATCGCCGGCCAGCACCACCAGCTCGTTGGCCGGCACGTGGTTCGCGACGAACGCCCCGATGCGCTCCACCTGCCGCACGCGGCTCGAATGGATCAGCCCGAGGTGGGCGACGATCGCATGCACCACCACCGAATTCCAGTGCACCCGCACGTGCAGCAGCCCGCGCTGCTCGAAGCGGTGGTCGGACACGTCGTGGTGTCCGATCTCGTCGCCCAGCGGCCAGCGCGACAGCAACGCGTTGCCATGCTCGCCGCCCGGCGTGACCGCGTTGGTGCGGTAGGCCGCGTGGTAGCCGTCGGGCGCCAGGTACTCGGCCTGCGGCAGGCGCGGCCAGCCCTTGTGCGTGTCCGGAAAAAGCCGCGCCTCGGCGTGGTGGAAGCTGCGCACCTCCTGCAGGAACACCATGTCGGCGTCGAGTGCCTCGATACCGAGCCCCAGGTTGTGGATCTCCAGCCGCTTGCGCGGGCCGACGCCGCGCACGCCCTTGTGGATGTTGTAGGTGGCCACCCGCAGCACGTGCGGGGGATGCAGGGTCGAGGGTGACACGGTCATCGCGGAGTGTGTCCCAGGTCGAGGATGGCGGCTGCGTTGGTGTGCGAGAAGCACCGCGTGGCGGCGTCGCGCCACGGCAGCCATTCGAAGCGCAGGTGTTCGTGCGGGCTCAGGCGGATCGGCGTGCCGCGATCGACCTGCAGCGTGAACACATGCTCGGTGTTGTGGGTGACGCCCGGCGCGTAGCGGTGCGCCCAGGCCGGCAGGATCTCGTAGACGTGGCGGCGATCCAGGTCGACCAGCCGCGTGGCCGGCACGGCCTGCGAGCCGACGACGATGCCGGTTTCCTCGGCGACCTCGCGCACCGCGGTGTCGCGCAGCGGCTCGCCGGCCGACGCGCGCGAGCCGGTCACGCTCTGCCAGCCGCCCGGCGCATCGGTGCGCTCCAGCAGCAGCACCTCGCGCTGCGGCGAATGGATCAGCACCAGCACCGATTCCGGCAGTTTCATGCCGTGAAGGATAGCGGCTCGCCGCAGCCGGCCCGTGTCGGCAGATGCCTCGCCGCCGGGTCGGGCAAACGCCCGCGCGGCGCGGCCCGGATTCACCCCTTCGCGCCGGCCTTCACCGCCACCGCCGGCGGCAGCTCCTTGCTCTGCAGCAGGCGCACCTGCGTCACCAGGTGGTTGTGCGCATCGAGGAAGGCGGCGGCGATCACCTTGCCTTCATTGCTGTTGCTCCAGCCGGCACCGGCCGCGCCGCCCAGCTTGCCGAGCACCAGGCCGCCCATGCCGAGATCGGTGACCCGCACCGAGCCGGTCGACGCGGCCAGCTGCTCGGTGGTCTCGTTGTCGGTCAGCAGCAGCGCGACCTGCGCTTCCTTCAGCTTCACGCTGTCGGCCATGCCGACGAACTTGTTCAGCACCGGGATCATCCCGAGGATGCCGCCGATCTCGCGCCCGGCGTTCTGCTCGCTGAAGGTGAGGCTGGGCGTCAGCGAGTACTGCGCCTCGTAGCCCTTGCCCTTGGCGACCGTGCCGTTCTGGCGCAGCACGCCGGCGTTCTTCAGCTCCTGCTCCTGCACCGTGGCGCGCAGGCCGGCCGAGCGATCCACCACGCGGAAGCACCCGCTCTGCTGCGCCAGCAGCCGGATCAGCGGCACCGGCGACTGCGGCAGGTTGTAGCCCGACACCATCGTGTAGCCGTTCGGGTTCTCGACCAGCGCGAGCGTCGCCACCGGCGCATCGCACCTCACCAGTTCGCGCGCCGCCGATTGCGCACCGGCGGGGCCGGCCGAGCCGGTCACCACCGAACCGCCTTCGCCGAGCTGAGCGCCCTGCTTGCCGCAGCCGGCAACGATCAATGCCAGCACCAGTCCTGATGCAACGGTGACACGGTTCATGCGGAGCCTTTCCAAGCAATCTATACCAAGCAAGACATCGATCATGCCAGCGCAACACCCGGCATCAGGCAGGCACCCCTCAGTCGCGGGTCTGCCAATTGGTAGCACTTTGTTCTCGGTTGGCATGTCTTGCGCATCTGCACAAGTTCTGCAATTTCGGTCCGCAAGCTCCCTGGATCCCGCAGCAGCCTCCGGCGCACCCTTCGCGCCGGCCGGCACTTTCCAGGAGTAGACGACTGCCATGACGCATCCGGCCCCCATCAACACTGTTCGCTCCGGCTCATTCCGACCCTGGCGCCCTGCCATGGCCTTGCTGGTCGCCTTGCTCATCGCGGGTTGCGGTGGAGGCGGAGGAGGCGGCAGCACCACGGATGACACGGCCACGCC
Organism: Rhizobacter sp. P5_C2; assembly: GCF_054049715.1. Lineage (NCBI taxonomy): Bacteria > Pseudomonadati > Pseudomonadota > Betaproteobacteria > Burkholderiales > Sphaerotilaceae > Rhizobacter > Rhizobacter sp. P5_C2. Next base: position 19,389 of record NZ_JBFULV010000096.1, read on the forward strand.
CGGCGTGATCGTCGAAGCGGTCCCGGCCGCGGTCACCGACCTGACGGCCACCTCCAGCAACGACGCGATCGTGCTGAGCTTCAAGGTGGCGAATCCGCAGAACGTGACGGCCTTCGAAGCGGTCTGCACCGGCAGCGGCCCGACGGTCACGGCACGCAGCCCCTCGCACGGCACGGCCACCGACACGATCACCGTGACCGGCCTGACGAATCCGCAGAGCTACACCTGCACGGTCAGTGCGATCAACAGCAGCGGTGCCAGCGTCGCGTCGAGTCCGGTGCAGCCCACGGCCGACCCGTCGACGGGGAACGGCACGCCCGACGCCCCCAGCGCGCTGCACATGGACGCCGCGCCGACCTCGGTGGTGATCAGCTTCTCTGAGGCGAGCGTCTCGGGCGGCTCCGCCGTCAGTTCGTACGTCGGCATCTGCGTTGGCGACAAGACCGCCTACAGCTATGCCGTCGCGAGCCCGATCACCGTGCTCGGGCTGACCGAGGGCGTGGCCTACACCTGCTCGGTCACTGCCGTGAATGCGCAAGGCCTGGGCACCCCGTCGGCCACGTCGGTGGTGACACCGTTGGCCAAGGCTGGGGCCACCGCCGGCGCACCGGCGGCACCGACGCTCAGCGCCGTCAAGGGCGCCCCGAGCTCGGCGGTCGTCGAGTTCAACAAGACCAGCGTGGGCGCGAGCGCCGCCAAGCGCCGCTCGCTCGGCTCGGCCACCGAATCGGGCACGCTGTACCACGCGACCTGCTCGAAAGACGACAGCGTCGTCAGCGTCGAATCGGCCGGCAGCCCGATCACGGTGCCGCAGCTGGTGAACGGTGCGACCTACAGCTGCACCGTCACCGCAACGACGACCGCCGGCACCAGCGATCCGTCCAACGCGATGACTGTCGTGCCGCGCACGGTGCCCGAAGCGCCGACGCTCACGCTGGTCAGCGCCGGCGACAGGATCGCCACGCTGAGCTTCACGGCGCCGGTCGGTTCGCCCGGGACGCCCGCCGATGGCGGCTCGACGATCACCGGCTACCACGCGACCTGCACGGGGGGCACGCAGACGGCGACGGGTGATGCCACCAGCGCGGGCTCGGTGGTCGTGGCCGGCCTGGTCAATGACCAGCAGTACACCTGCAGCGTGGCCGCGGTCAACGCCGCCGGCACCGGCAAGGCATCGGCCGGGCAGCCCGTGACGCCGGTCGCCTCGACGGCCCCGACCGGTGGCACCGTCGCGAACGCACCGCAGGATGTGCGGGTGATCACGACCGACACCACCGCAGTGATCAGCTTCACGCCGGTCACCGACAGCAGCTTGCCGGTGCTCGACTACACCGCCACCTGCACCAGTGCCGACTCGATCGTCACCGCGACCGGCACCAGCTCGCCGATCACGGTCAGCGGCTTGTCGTACGGCGTCAGCTACAGCTGCGTGGTCAAGGCCCGCACCCAGGACGGCAGCGGCACGCCATCGGAAGGGCAGCCCGCGAAGCCGGCCGGCACGGTGCCGGCCGCCCCGACGCTGATCGACGCAACGCCCGGCGATGCTGCGATCACCCTGACCTTCACCGCCAACTCCGACGGCGGCTCCGCAGTGACCGCCTTCACCGGCACCTGCGGTGATGACAAGACAGGCACAGCAGCCACCAGCCCGGTGACGGTCAAAGGGCTGAGCAACGGCAGCATCTATGCGTGCTCGGTGACGGCCACGAATCAATTCGGTACCGGCCCCTCCAGTGGAACCAAGAACGCCAGGCCACGCACGGTGCCGCAGCCACCGACCGCAGTGCAGGCGAAGGCGGGCAACACGACGATCACGGTGACCTACACCGAGCCGATCAACAAAGGCGGCGCGGAGATCACCGGCTACACCGCGTGGTGCCAGAACGGCAACAACATCTTCACGGCACCGTCCACTGCGGCCACCGACACCAGCATCACGGTGTCAGGCCTGAGCAACGACAGCGAGTACACCTGCTGGGTGACGGCAAGCAACACCGCCGGCCCGAGCGTGGCATCCGACCCCACCGTGAAGGCCACACCGTCCGCAGCCGTCGTCGAGGCGCCGCTGTACGCGGCGACCAACCTCGGCAAGAGTGCCGGTGACGGCACGCTGACGGTCACGTTCGATCGTCCTGCGTCCAACGATGCAAGCACCACCACCTATGAGCTGATCTGCTCGCCGGACGGCATCGACATCGGCGCCGGCCCGGCCTCCCAGGTCACGGCCAAGGGGACCAATGGCACGACATACACCTGCTGGATCCGCGCCATGCTCGGCTCGCAACACAGCGATTCAGGCTCCGTGCATGTCACGCCCAATGTGAAGCCCACGGAGCCGTCCGGCATCACTGTCACGTTCGGCAATGCGAACGTGACGCTGGGATTCAGCCCGAACAACGGGAGCGGCGTCACCTACTCGGCCACCTGCGTCGCCGGCGACAGCTTCACGGCCAATGCCGACGGCAGCCTGACGGTGAACGGCCTGACCAATGGCAGCACCTATGCCAACTGCGGCGTGACGGCCACCAATGGCAGCGGCGACACGGCGACAGCCAAAGTGTCCAGCTTCACGTTGCCTGCCGCGCCGACGAAGCCGATCATCAATAGCCGGACATTCGGCGACAACCAAGTGACGCTGGACTTTGGCCCGATCAGCAGTGGCGTCACCTACTCGGCCACCTGCGTCGCCGGCGACAGCTTCACGCTACTGGTCAGCAAGCTGACCATCACCGGCCTCGCCAACGGGTCGACCTACAACAATTGCCGTGTGACGGGCACCAACAACGTCGGTGGCGCGAAGGCCACCTCCGACGCGGCGGACGTCTTCACGTTACCGGCCACGCCGACGAAGCCGGTCATCTCGCTGGCCGCGCCGGGCGATACGCAGATCGTGCTGAGCTTCTCCCCGAACGCTGAGAGCAACGTCGACTACACCGGGCGCTGCAACGGCGGCACGAGCGTCAACAAAGGCTCGGATGGCAAGGTGACGGTGACGGGGCTGTCCAACGGAAAGGCCTATACCTGCACGGTCACGGCCCTCAGCTCATCCAATGTGGCAGTCACTTCGGACGCAAGCACCAGCGTGACCCCGCTGTCCTCGGCCACGCCGACGAAGCCGGTCATCTCGCTGGCCGAGCCGGGCGATGCGCAGATCGTGCTGAGCTTCTCCCCGAACGCCGAGAGCAACGTCGCCTACACCGGGAGCTGCATCAGCGGCACGAGCTTCAACAAGGGCTCGGATGGCAAGGTGACAGTGACGGGGCTGACCAACGGAACGGCCTATGCCTGCACGGTCACGGCCACCAACGCGTCCAACGTGTCAATCACCTCCGCAAGCACCAACGCGACCCCGCTGGCCCCGGCGGCGCTGGGCGCGCCGACCGCCGGCGACGGCCAAGTGACGCTGAGCTTCACAAAGCCATCGACCAACCCGAGCAGCACGCTCTACACGGCGAGCTGCGCAACCAGCGAGACCAACTGGGCGAACGGCACGACGGTCGGCACGGGCATCAGTGGCGCCAGCCCCTTGAAGGTCACCGGTCTTGCCAACGGAAGCGTCTATGTGTGCGGGATCACGGCCTCCAAAGGCGCGGGAGTGTCCAAAGCCTGGGTTCCAATTGACCTGGCGGTCAAGGCGACGACGCCTTCCATCACGCAAGCCGAGCCGGGCGATGCGCAGATCGTGCTGAGCTTCTCCCCGAACGCCGAGAGCAACGTCGCCTACACCGGGAGCTGCATCAGCGGCACGAGCTTCAACAAGGGCTCGGATGGCAAGGTGACAGTGACGGGGCTGACCAACGGAACGGCCTATGCCTGCAAGGTCACGGCCACCAACTC
>NZ_JBFULV010000097.1:0-22886 GCF_054049715.1 Rhizobacter sp. P5_C2
GCCCGAAGCCGTCGCCGGGCCCGGTGCCCGCGGCGTCGACGCCCAGCGGGCCGGGCGGCGGCGCATCGGGTTGCTGCGCGGGCTTGGGGTCGTCGACCGGCTTCGGCGGGTCGAGCTTGACCTCTTCCTTGATCTTCGGCGGCTCGGGTGGCTTCTCGGGCGGCTTGGGCGGGGGCGGTGGTGGCGSCGGGCGCACCAGCGTGATCTGCTGCACCTTGCGCTTGTTGTCCGGCTCGGCCTTCAGGAACAGGAACTTGACGATCAGCCAGCCGACCAGCAGCGCGAGCAGCACTGCCCCCAGCCACAGCAGCGGGCGGCGCCCCGCAACGCGTACTGCGGCCATCGCCTATTTCACGAGCCGTTGCGTGACCAGCCCGAGCTGCGTGATCTCCAGCTTGCCCATCAGGTCGAGCACCGCGATCACCTTCTCGTACTGCACGTGCGCATCGCCCTTGATCACGACCGGGAACGACGGGTTCACCGCCTTCAGGTCGCGCAGCCGCTGCTCGAGCTCGTCCATCGTCACCGGGTAGGTGTCGAGGAACATCTGCCCGCTCTCGGTCACCGTGACGGCCTTGGTCTGCGGCTTCGCGAGGCTCGGCGAGTTGCTCGCCTTCGGCAGGTCGACCTTCACGCCCTGCACCGAAGCCGTCGTCATGATGATGAAGATCACCAGCAGCACGTAAGCCAGATCGAGCATCGGCGTGACGTTGATGTCGTCGTAGGCCTTGTCTTCCTGGATCTGCATCAGAGGCTCCCGGTCATCACTGGTTGTGCGCTTCGGCCATGCGCGTGATGAACTCGTCCGAGAAGGCCTGCATGTCGGCCGTGATGTTCTTGATGCGGGTGATCAGGTAGTTGTAGCCGAACAGCGACGGGATCGCGACGCCCAGCCCGGCCACCGTGGCCAGCAGCGCGGCGGCGATGCCCGGTGCGATCGAGTTGATATTGACGTCGCCCGAGGCGGCGATGGCTGCGAAGGTGATCATCACGCCGACCACGGTGCCGAGCAGTCCGAGGAACGGCCCGCCCGAAATCGCGATCGTCAGCAGCACCATCAGCTTGTTCAGCCGCTGGTTCTCGCGGATCAGCGTCGAGTCGATGCTGGCCTTGATGGCTGCGACCGCTTCGGCGGACAGGCCGGTGCGGCCCGCGCCATGGCCGGTTCCCTGCACGGCGCCCTGCCCGTCCGGCACGCGACGGCCGAGTTCGCGCATGCCGGTTGCGTACATGCGCGCGAGCGACGATTCGCGCACCGCGCCGCCGTCGCGCAGCGATTTCGCGTTGTCGCCGTGCGGATCGAGGTGCGCCTGCGGGTGCTCCTCGAAGGCGTTGATGAACTGCTCGTTCTGGCGCCCGACGCGGCCGAGCATCATCGCCTTGCTGACCATCACGTATACCGCCACCGCGAACATGAACGCGAGGATCACGATGACGATCTTGGCGTCGAGCGTCAGGCTCTTGACCAGCACGCCGATGTAGCCGGCGTGGCCGCTGTCGTCGCCACCGCTCTGCTCCGGCTCGCCGTACGACAGCAGCGTGCCGTCCATGCCCTGCGCCGCCTGCAGTTGGAACCACAACACGCCGCGCGGCACCGCGGCCAGCTCCAGCGCGTCGAGCTCGCCGGTGAAGCCCTGGCCGATCAGCAGCTCGCCGCCGAACTCGCGCATCGTGGCGGGCTGGGCGGCGATCTCCTTGCCGTCGACGAACAGCACCAGCCGGTCGGACAGCGATACGCCGACGTGATGCCATTCGCCGGCCTTCAGCGCTGCCGTGCCGTCGACCTTGATGCGGTCCAGGCTCGTGCTGACACGGCCGTCGACTGCGAGTTCAACGATCAGCCCGCTCCACGAGAGCAACTGCCCGCCCTGCCCGGCCGTCGGCTTGACCCAGGCCGACCACGACAGCCCCGCGCCGCCGCCCGGCTTGATGTGGGCGCTGTCGACCATCGTGATCTTCAGCGGCTTGCCGCTGAACACCGCCGAGCCGCCGGCCACGCCCGCTGCGCCGTAGGCCACGCCGCCGGCGGCGACGAGGTTGGCATACGGGCTCGCATCCTTGAACGCGCCATCGGCCTCGCCGAAGTTCAGGCGCAGCCGCTGCGTCGGGCTGTAGACGCCCTTCGCGTCGTCGGCCGCGGCCACCTTCGGGTTGCCGGAGTACATCCACAGCCCCTCGTTCGGCGCCTTCGCGACGACGCGCGGCACCTGCACCCAGACGATCGCGAGCTGGTTGGCCGCATCGAACAGCTCGACGTGGTGCTTCAGCGGCGTCTTGTCATCGGCGGCGACGAAGCGGATGTCGCTGCCGTCGGGCTTCGCGTCGGTGAACAGGAAATTGCCGGTGTGCAGCCGCACCGCCACCGGCACCGCCTCGGCCAACTCGCTGCCGTTGTCGACGCTCAGCGCGGTGGTGTCGAGGTTGATCTTCTTGCGGAACTGCCAGTCGGCGTTCCACCAGGCTTGCGCGGACACGGGCAACAGGAGCAGCAGGCTGAGCAGAGCGAGCAGGCGTTTCATCGTGAGGCGACAGCAGGAGGCGCGGCGTGGACAAGCCCGGAGAACACCGGGAGCAGCGGCGCAGTCTTGGGCCGCGATGTGTCGTTGCCGTGACGCGGGGGCGTCAGTAGTCCGTCCGGCTCATGGAGGCGGGGCCTGCAGATGATCGACGCAGTGCCAGGCGCTGAATTTGCCCGCGAAAACCGTGCTGACCGACGTTCATCGCGCGAAAAACAGATGGCGTCCGAGATGATCGAGCCACAGGTCCCAGTTCAGGGTGATGGCCACCAGACTCGCCGTATCGCCCACGATGTGAGCCACCATGTTGGCCCAGAGGTTCCCGCGTTGCTGGAGAACGAGCAGGCCAAGCAGCAGGCCCAAGGTGCCGGCAAGCAGCATGCCGCTCGGGCCCTGATGTCCGTGCGCCAGAGAAAAGAGGATCGCGGCCAGCAAGACTGCAGCGAATCGCGCCGGCACCGAGTTTCCCAACAGCTCTGCAGCTTGAGAAATGAGATAGCCGCGGTAGACGATTTCCTCGCCAACTCCGGCGGATATCCAGACCGTCGGCAAAAGCGGCAGCAGCGAGCGCCAGTTGCCACGCAAGTGGTCAAACCCGCTCAGGTCGCGAGGCGTCGCGGTGAGGTGCTCGATGACGGGGCTCAGCAGAAGACGACTCAACAACACCAGCCCGATTCCCACGGCAGCACCGAGTACGACGGCATGCCCCCATCTGCGAGGTAGCCCCAGTCCCAATTCGGCGATGGGCGACCCTGGTTTGAGCCGAACCATCACGATCGCCAACACCGCGCCGACAGGAACAGTCCAGTACGGGGAGACGAACGGAACGTAGAAGGCCGCAAGGGGTACGAGTACCAGCCCTGCGAGGTACCGGTGCATCGCCATAGCCAAGGCCTCAAAGCCCAGCGCCAAGGCGAGCAAGTACCTCTGGCAGCATTCCATAGGCCCGGGCAGACGCCAAATGGTCGATGTAGTCTCGGGATTCGACAATGAGGCCGGCGACCACGCGCACGACAAAGATGCATCGGGTATTCAAGGCCCGCTGGCCAACACGACCTGCGTAGCGAAACTCGACAATGACGACCTCCGGATCGGCGGTCGTGTGCAATCGAAAGTCTTCAACGCTTGATGCAACCGACACGTCCGCTTGCGGCAGCCGTGAAAAGTGGGCTCTCAGGGCCTCTCGACCTGCCGTTGCCGAATTGGCATGTTCCGGGTGAAGAGGATGGGTGACGTAGGCATCCAGGGCGTACAGGCCTGCCAATTGTTCGATCTGACTGTGGTCCCCGTTCCTCAACATGGTCACGCGGTCAACCAGCTCACGAACGGTTTCTCCTGCGGTGCGTGTCAAGTCAATCTCCTCTTTCCAGTCGATCGGCGCGTGAAACGCGAGCCGGGCCTTGTTTCGCGCGCGTCAGAAGCCCGTCCAGCAAGGCCTTGAACGCCTTCACCGCGTGCTTCGACGTCGCGGCCGGATTGTCCGCATGGGCGATCCACTGCGCCGCGTGCAGCGCGGCTCCGCTGAGCAGGCGGGCGGCACCTTCCGGATCGACATCGATGATGACGCCGTCCTTCTTCAGCCTTCCGAGGCTTTCAGTCATCGAGCGGTTGCACTCGCTCTGCGAAGGCCAGGACGAGGGGTCGCCCAGCACCGCAGGGCCGTCGCGCAGGACGATGCGCTGGATCTCCGGCTCCAGCGCCATCTCGATATAGGCGATGTTCTCATCGACGAAGCCGCGCCAGGGATCCTTCGCCTTCGAAGAGATGGCGTGCAGACGGTGCGACATTTCGGCGTCGATCTGGGCGATGACCGCTTGCAGCAGCCCTTTCTTGTCGCCGAAGTGGTGATAGAGGGCGCCCCGTGTCAGGCCGGCAGCAGACGTGAAGTCGTCCATCGACGCGTTGGCATAGCCGACCGAACCGAATGCCTGGCGCGCGGCACGGATCAGCTTCCCTCGCGTCTCAGCGATCATCTCGTTGCGCGGTTTGTGCGCCATCCGCTTTCTCCTTGGCATGCACGGCGTATCCGTTTTGACATACGCCACGTATGCGAGTACGATTCACATACGCCACGTATATACGTCGTCATCGTCTCGAAAGCAAGGAGTCTCCGATGTCCAACCCCTACGGTGAGATATTCAGACCGCCCGGAGCCAAGGGTTTTGCTGCGGCCGGCTTCTTTGCTCGCCTGCCGATTGCCATGGCGACGATCGGCATCGTCGCCATGCTGTCCCGGACCCACGGCGAATATTGGCTTGCAGGCGCGGTCTCCGCCACGTTCGCTCTCACCAACGCACTCGTCTCGCCGCAGATTTCCCGTCTCGTGGACCGGCTCGGCCAAAGCCGCATCCTGACGCCGGCGACGGTGCTTTCGCTGATTGGCTTCATCGGTCTGTTGGTCGCGACGCATTTCGGCTGGCCGAGATGGACGCTGTTCGCCTTCGCGCTGGTGGCCGCTGCCATGCCCAGCATGCCGGCCATGGTTCGGGCGCGATGGACGGAGCTCTATCGGGGCACGCCCAAGCTCAACACCGCCTTCGCCTTCGAGTCGGTCGCAGACGAGCTTGTCTACATTTCGGGCTCGGCCCTGGCGGTCGGTCTCAGCGTCTCCTGGTTCCCGGAGGCCGGCCCACTCGTCTCGACCCTGTTCCTCGCGGTCGGCTCCGCAGCCTTCATCCTGCAGAAGGGCTCCGAACCGAAGGTGCAGCCCGTGGCCCGGAGCGGCGGCGCGCCTGCCATTCGACTGCGCCCGGTCCAGGTCATCACCTTCGCGCTGATCGCCATCGGCGCGATCTTCGGTACGGCGGAGGTGACGGTCATCGCACTTGCCGCCGAATTCGGCAATGCAGCCGCTGCCAGCCTGGTGCTGGGCGGATATGCCGTCGGCTCTCTCTTCGTCGGGTTGTTGTTCGGCGCCTTGAAGCTCAGCACGCAGCTCTCGCGCCAATTCGCAACGGCAATCGCCATCGCGGCGGCAACGACAGTACCGCTGCTGTTCGTGGGCAACATTCCGATGCTGGCATTCGCGCTGTTCGTCAGCGGCGCGGCAATCTCGCCCACCTTCATCACGGCTTTCGGATTGGTCGAGCGCCTGGTCCCTGCCGCCAGGCTCACCGAAGGCATCACCTGGGTGATGACCGGCATCGGCATCGGCATGGCCATCGGCTCGTTCGCCTCCGGCTGGGTCATCGACGCCTTCGGACCAGGCCAGGGATTCTGGGTGTCGATCGTGGCCGGCGGCGTTGCCATCCTGATCGCACTCCTCGGCCAGCGCAGCCTCACGGTTTCGCCCTTGATGGGCGAGCAGCGCCCATCGCTCGCGTGACCATGAGTTGACTAGTCATCCCCGAACCCGATGAACTCGCCGGTCACCCGCTTGCGCCGCTCCTTCTTCGCCCGTTCGTCCGCGTCCTTCTGCTGATCCGTCAGCGCCTTCTGCGTCTGCTCCACCGCCTTGTCGGCCGCACTCGTGTTGCTCGACTGCGGCACCGGCGTGGGTGGCGCCACCACCACCGCACCGCCGCTGACCCCGCCGCCGGCCGCGATGTTGCCGGCGTTCAGCACGATGTTCGTGCCCAGCGTCACGGTGCCGGTCTCGGCGCGGATGCCCGCCTCGCCGGCGTCGATGAAGCCGTTCGGCGCGATCAGCCGGATGTCGCTCGGCTTCTGGTCGTCGCGCGTCTTCAGCGCGCCGATGCCCGAGCCGCTGACGCTGGCCGTCACGTCCAGCGTCACGAGGCCGGTGTCGGTGTCGACCACCAGCCGCGGCGGCGGCGCCACCACGGTGTCGCGCGGCCCGCGCCCGGCGTCGATGTTGCCGAGCGATGCCCACAGGTGCACGTCGCCGCCCGCCACCGTGAAGACGCGTGAGCGGTACACGTCGAAGTTGTCGCGCGTCATCGACAGGATGTCGCCGCCCCCCAGCGTCAGCACGCCGAGCTGGTAGGCCTGCTTGTTGGCCGCGACCCCGGCCGGCGGGTTCGCCAGGCCCGCCAGCACGCCACCGCGCGGCGCCAGCAGCACCACGTCGCCGCTCTGCTCGGCCTTGATCTGGCTGAACACCAGCGTGATGTCGTTGCGCGCCACCGGTCCGGCCGGCGAGAACGCGCGGGCCAGGTCGTCGAGCCCCTTCGCGAACGGCGTGCCGACCTTCGCGCCGACGCGCCCGGCGCCGCGCAGCGCGTCCAGCGTGCTGCCGGCCAGCCCCTGCACCTGCGACACCAGTTGCCGGCTGCCCGCGGCCAGCAGCGCCGGGTCGAGCTGCGCCAGCGCCTGGTTGAAGGCCGAGTTCGCATCGGCCGCCTGCGCCGGATCGGCCAGGCCTTGCCGCAGCACTGCGGCCAGCGCATCGGGCAATCCCTTCAACGCATCGTCGCGCAAGGTGCCGGCGTTGTCGGCACCGGCGAACGGGTTGCTCGCGACGAACTGCCTCAGCCCGGCCAGGTTCGACGTCAACGCCGGGAACAAGTCGTGGAAGCTCAGGTAGCCGGGCGCGAAGCTTTCGGTGTTGGCGGTCGCCACGAAGCGCTGGTTGGCCACCGCCTGCACGCGCTGCGCCAGCTCCAGCGCCAGCCGCATGCGCGCGGCCGCCGGCAACGCGTTCAGCCACACCTGGAAGGCCGAGCCGTCGCGCAGCGCGCCGCTGCGGTCCTGCAGCGCCTGCTGCAGCGGGCCGAAGTCCGTACCCGACAGCACCAGCGCATTCAACCCGGCCGCATCCTGGCCGGTCGACGCGAACGCGTCGTACGCGACGAACTGGCGCAGCACGTTCGCGTAGTCCGGCGGCTGCACGAAGCCGTCACTGCCGCGCCCGAGGCCCGACGCGACGATCAAGGTCGCGCCCCCCACCGGCAGCCCGGTGTTGATCAGGTTGCCGCGCGTCAGCAGGCCGTCGGTCGATGACCCGAGGTTGATCTGCCCGCCAGCCAGCACCTCGGCGATGCCGGGGCCGGTGACGGTCACGTTCGGGCTGCCGTCGCTCAGCGTCAGCGCGCCGCCCGCATGGAGGCGCGTCACGCTGTCCGCATCGAGGTTCTGCGCCAGGATCTTCACGTCGCGGATGTCGCCGCCGGCCTCGGCCAGCAGCGGCTTCGGGGTCTCGATGCGCAGGTCGCTGATGTCGCCGTTGCGCGCGATGACGGCCACCGGCAGCGTGTCGCCCTCGTGCAGGATCGTCGTGCCATGGTTGTCGATCCGGTTGAGGCCCCAGGTGCTGCCGATGATCGGCTTGCCGGTGTTCGGGTCGAGGTCGGCCCTCAGCAGCCGGGTGGCCGTCGAGATCCAGGCCGTGGTCGAGACCGGCGCGTCGACCGACGGCAGGTTCGCCGGATCGAGCGCCGCCATCACCAGCGCGCCGGCGCCGCCGACGTTGCCATCGGCCAATACCCGCAACTGGCCGCGCGCGGCCGGCGCCAGCAGGAAGGCCCGGCCGATGTCGACGTCTCCGCCGAAAGCCACCAGGTCCGCATTCGGCGGCAGCACGTCGAACATCGTGCGCAGCCGGGTCGACAGCAGGGCCTGGTTCGATCCGCCCGACGGCAGCCGGGTGCCGCCGAGCGATCCAGCCAGTGACACCTCGCCGGTCAGCGAGCGCAGGTCGAGCCGGCTGTCGTCGGTGTAGGTCGTGAACGCGCTGTTGGCCGGCGACGCCTGACCGGCCGGCGTCTCGAACAGGTTCAGCACCGGCGCCCAGGTCGGGTTGAAGGCGCCGAACAGCTCGGCGCCGCTGCGCGCCTGCAGCCGCGCGGTGTTACTGCCGAGCGCGACGATCAGTGGATCGGCGCTCGCCTGCGGGCCGAGGCTGTCGGCGCGCAGGTTCAGTTCGCCGCGCTGCGCGTAGTAGGCGCCGCCGCTGATGCGCCCGCCCGCCTGCACGTCGAGCGTGCCGCCGCCGTGCTGCACCAGTTCGCCGGCTCGGCCTTGCGCATCCACGCTCAGGTGTGCGTTGCTCGGCACCGCCGCGGTCAGGCTGCGCAGGTCGTTGCCGGCCTTCAGCGTCAGGTCGCCGCCGCCGAGCGCACCGATGCCTTGCGAGAAGGTCGCTGCATTGACCCACCACGCGGTCGGCGCCAGCGAATCTCCCGCGAAGCCGCCGTCGACGTCGCTGCGCCCGGCCCGCCACAGCCAGTGGTTGATCAGCTGGTTCGACGGCACGCTCGCGACGATGTCGTGCCCCGCCTCCAGCGTGACGCCGCCACCGTGCTCGGTGAAGCTCGGGTTCAGGTTCAGCAGCCTCGTGTTGGTGATCGATGCGGCATAGGCGGCCGAATCCGCGGCCCGCTCGCCGCCGCTGTAGATCGCGACGTTGTTGCCCCGCAGCACGATGTCCTTGCCAGCGGCGATGTCGATGCGGCCGGTGCCGGTGCGGACGATCGCCGGGTTGGTCGACGCGCCGCTCGGTTGCAACGTGACGCTGCCGGTCGTGCCGTTGGTGGTGGCCGCGGCTGCGGCGCTGCGGTCGGCACCGGCGGTGACCTGGAAGCGCCAGCTGTCGCCGGCATACGGCAGCAGCCGCGCATTGGCGTCGCCGGTGGCAGCAGTGACGAAGCCGTCCTGCAGACCACCGGTCAGCGTCACGTCGCCGGCCGCGCGCAGCGTCAACGCACCGGCTTCGCTGGTCTTCGTGGTGCTGCCGCCGTAGCGCCAGGCGGCGTTGGTCACGCTGCCGTCGGCGCCGACACCGGCCGCGAAATCGATCGTGTTCGCCACCGTGATGCTGCCGCTGGTGCTGATGTCCAGCCCCGCCCGCAGGTGGAAGTCGGCATCGCCGATGCGGCCGAGCCGCGCCGTCATCGCGCTGCGGTTCGCATCGCTCAGGTAGGTCTTCAGGTCGGTGCGCAGCGTCGGCAACGGGTTGGCGGCTGAGGCGGTGCCGCTGGCGTTCAGCGTCAGGTTGCCGGTGTAGTTCTTCGCGATCGTCGCCTCGACGATTTCCTCGCGCGCGCCGACCAGGTAGTCGGCTGGCAGCGCCGTGATCGCGACGTCGCTGCCGACGCGCGGCGCCCGCAGCGTCACCGTGCCGCCCAGCGAGGCCGAGGCCGCGCCCACGTCGACCCGCGCGCCGCTGTCGATGCGGATCGCGTCGAGCGTCGTTGGCACGGTCTCGCGGATGCGGGCCGACAGCAGCACCGAGCCGCCCTCCTCCAGCGCGCCGGTCGATGCGGCGTCCAGGCGCGCGGTGCTGCCGAGCGTGATGCTGTCGCGGGCATGCAGCTCGATGCGGCCGGCGCGCTCGCCGCCGGCATCCAGCCGGCCGTCGATGCGCAGCTGCCCGTCGCTCGCGCGGGTCGCGTTCGCGCCGCCATCCGCCGCGAGGCGGATCGTGTGGGCCGAGACGCTCTCGCCGGCCTTCAACTGCAGGTCGCCGTTGCGCACCCGCACGTCGAGCGCTTGCAGCGGCGCGCCGCCGGTGGCCTGCATCAGCGGCCGCGTCAGCGTGCCCAGGTCTGGGAGCTTGCCGACATCGGCGACCACCTCGGCACTGCGCGCCGCGCTGCCGGCCACCGCGAGCAGTTGCCCGTCGAACTGCAGCGTGCCCTGCACCGCCGACAGCCTCAGCGCGCCGGCATCGCCGTTGCTGCCTGCGCCGTTCAGGTCCAGCGTGCTGCCCGCCTGCGCGCGCACCGAGCCGGCCGCCGACGACAGCGCGACGCTGCCGGCGGACGCGTCGGCCGTCTGGTCGCCGAAGCGCTGCACGCTGCCGGCCACCGAGATGCGCGAGCCCGCTTGCAGCGTCACGTCATCCGCAGCGCCCGTTCCGGTGGCCGCCAGGCTCACGCGGCCCGACGGCAGGTCGATGCGCCCGCCATGTTCGATGCGCTGCCCGCTCAGGCTCAGGCTCGCGCCCAATGCCTTGGCATCGACCGTCGGTGCCGTGCCGACGGCCACCGTGCGCAGCACCCCGCCGGCCTCGACCGATTGCGTGGCACCGCGCCCTGCGGTGATCGCGGCCGACTGCAGCGTCAGCGCGCCGTCTGTCTTGAAGCCACCGCTGCCGTTGAACTGCAGCGCATCGCGCGCCGCGAGCGTGGTGCCGCCGAAGCCGCGCGTGGCAAGTGCGCCGCCATCGACGCTCAGCTTGCCGCCGGTCGCCTGGATGTCGAGCGTGCCGGTGCCTGCGCCGCCTGTGCCGGCCGGCAACTCGCCGCCCGCACTGTTGCGCAGGCTGACCGTGCCGGCGGTGATGCGGGCCGAGGCGCCCGCGTCGTGCGCAACGAAGCCGGCGCCGTCCAGCGTCAGCTTCGCGAGCGTCGTGCTGCCGACCTGCGCATTCCCGTAGACCTCGAAGCCGTTGCCGCTGGTCACCGAGAAGCTGTCGGCGCCGTTGAACTGCGCCAGCAGCGCGTTGCCGAGCAGCAGGCCACCGGCATCCGCCGGCACGTCGCCCAAGCTGACGCGCGCCGCCGACAGGCCGATGTGGTGAGCATCCAGCAGCACGCTCGGCGCATAGCGCTGCGAGCGGCTGCCGTCGAACAGCACGCTGCGCCCGGACAGGCGAGCCGACTCCGCGACCAGCAGGTCGCCGGCCGCGCCGGTGGTGTCGCTGCGCGCCCAGGCCGGCAGCGCATCCGCACTGCTGACGTAGAGCGAGGCGCCATCGCCCGTCTGGCGCACGGTCGACGTGCGCGGCGCCTGCGCCGCGTCGGCCACCAGTGCGACGCCGGCCCCGACCGTCACCTGCCCGCTCGCGGTCAGGATCAGCTCGCCGGCCGACAGCGCCTGCGTGCCGCCCACCAGCACGCTGCCGGCCGGCCGCGACAGCGTCAGCGTGCCGCGTTGCGCGGCACTGCCGTCGCCATGCGACGCGACCGCGCCCAGCACCAGCGTCTCGGCCTTCAGCCCGCTCAGCGCGGCGGCATTCATCACCAGCGTGTCCGACGGTGCCGCGGCGATGGCAGTGGGCTGGTCGGTGACGATCAGCTGCGGTGCCGAGAACGACAGCTCGGCGCCGCGCCCGGTACTCGCGGCGCGGATCGAATCGGTGCTCAGCCGCACCTGCTGGCCCGCGATCGACAGCGCGCCAGCATCCACCGCGGTGCGCGGTGCCACCTCGCCGGCGGCCGCCGCCGCAGCAGTGGCCAGCGCGGTGCCGGTGTACTCGCGGAACTCGGCCAGCCGGCGCACCTGCGTGCCATCGAACACCCGGTAGCCGCTCCAGCGCGCGCTGCTGGCCCCCGCCCCATCGACACCGAGCCGACCGGCGACGATCACCGTGCCGGCCGCTTCGCGCAGCACATTGCCCGGCGCCAGGTCCGCATAGCCCGCCACCGGCTGCAGCGCATAAGCCCCGGGCAGCAGCGCGTAGCGCGCCGGCAGCACGGTGTAGGTGCCGGCCGGGATGCCGCTGCCGCCGCCGATCGTGATGGTCTGGCCGATGCGCAGCAGCGCGGCACCGCCGGCGGCGGCATCCTGCGTCAGGTCGCTGTGGAGCTGCGGGTCGAACGGCGCCGCATGGTCGCCGCGCGCCGGCACCAGCGCGAACAGCGGGTTGCGCGTCAGCGCCGATGCACCGGGCGTGGTCGGCACGAAGTTCTGCCGCACGTCGATCGAGCCGCCGGGCCCGGCGACGAACTCCTGCGCCACCAGGTTGCCGCCGCCGCTCAGGTCGAGCCGTGCCTTCGGATCAATGTCGACCGTGGCGCCGCTGACGGCGATGCGCTTCTCCGGCAAGGCGTTGGCGACGCCGCCGTTCGACGCGAGGTTGTTCGCGGTGTTGTTCGGGTCGTCCGCATACACCCACTGCGAGCCGTTGAAGACCGTGCCGAGCGGCACGTCCTGCGTGCCCGCCACCGACAGCACCGCGCCGGCGCCGAGCCGCACGCGTTCGCCGGCGTCGATCTTGATGCTGCCCTGCGGCGCGCTGATGCGGCCGTCGACCTCGATCACCGGCGCCGCGAGCGTCACGCTGCCGGCCGCCGACAGCGGCTCCAGCGGCGTGTTGCCGCTCGCCTGCAGGTGCAAGGTCGTGTCGGGACCGGTCAGCGCGATGCGGTAGTCGGTCATCGACGCCGGCGTCAGCTGGGCGGCGCTGATCGTCAGGTCGCCGACCGTGCTCAGGCTGCCCTGCGGGCGCAGCGTGGACGGCGTGCCGCCGCCACGCAGCAGCACGTCGTCCTGCGCGGCGATCACCGTGCGGCCCACGCCCTGCAGGCTCAGCGAGCCCACCAACTGCACCTGGCGCGCCGCCACCTCCAGCTTGCCGTCGCCGCCGCTCGCCAAGGCGTTCTCGCCGACCGCGTAGACCGGCGAGCGCGACTGGAAGCCGAGCGAGACGGTCGGCGCAGTGACCGACAAGGTGGCATCGGCCCCGACGCGCAGCACCGGTGCGTCGAGCGTGATCGAGCCGCGTGTGGTCAGCGCCACGCTGTCGGGCGCGGCGATCACGTCGGTGCTGGTCAGTTGCACCGTGTCGAAGCCGCTGTCGTTGACCAGCGCCGTCTGCACCCTTCCCTGGCCGGCGGCCTGCGGGCCACTGCCCCCGAGCGTCAACACCCTGTCCGCCTTGAACAGCGCGTCGTAGATCTCCGGGGCGATGGTCTGCCTGGTCGGATCGGTGACGCGTTCGTCGGCAATCAACCCCTCGAAGCGCACCGACAGCCGGCCGCCCTCAACGCCGGCCCCACCGCTGCGGCCGCTCACCCGGCCGTCGACGAACAACCCCTGCTGCGCGCTGATCGCCACCGCGCCGCCGCGCGAGGCCACGTCGATGCGGGTCGGCGCGCCGGCCGAGCGCAGGTCGACCTGGTCGCTCGCGCCGTCGGCCACGATGCGGGCCCCACGGTCCATCACGAAGCTGCCGCGCGTCGCGGTGATCGAGACGCTGCCGCCGTCCACCACCGTGCCGCTGCGCTGCTTCAGCGCGTCGGCCTGCACGCGCGAGACGCCGCTCACGTCGATCAGCGAGCCGTCGCCGAGGCGGATCACCTGCTGCTGCAGCCGCTCGATGCTGGTGGTCGGACCGACCAGCGGCGCGTTGCCGAGCGCCAGCGAGACGCTGCCGCCGTGCGCCGTCACGCTGCCGTTCACGTCGATGGCCTGGCCCGCCGTGGCCCTCACGCTGCCGAGCGTGCCGACGTCGATGACCGAACCCGCTTCCAGGCTGACGCGGCCGTTCAGCCCGCCTGCTGCCAGCGTCAGCGACGAAGGCCGCTGCGCAGCCGGCAGCGGTTGGCGCGGCACCAGCGCCGCCGACAGGTCGCTGCCGTCGGCCAACGCGCGCAGGCCGTTGTCGACGAGGTACTGCCGCACCGGCGGCGCGATGCGGGTGTCGCCCTGCACGCTGAGCTGCTCCGAGGCGCGCAACGTGAAGGCTTCGAAGCCGCGGTCGAACAGCGCGCTGTCGAGCCGCACGGCGCCGTCGCGCAGCTGGCTGCCGACGGTCAGCGACGGCGCGCCCAGCGTCAGGCTGCCGCCGGCACTGAAGCCGAAGCCGCTGAGCCGCGACGCCAGGTCATCGCCGAGCACCAGCGTGCTGGTGTCGACCGGCTTCGACGCATCGGCCGCAATGATCGAGACCGACCCCGCCTTGCCGCCGGTGACCACGCCGCCCGCCGACACGCTGGCCCCGCTGTCCACGTCGAAGCGCGTGACGCTGGACACGTCGACCTGCGCGCCGGTGATCGCGATGCTGCCGCCGTTGCGCACGATCGGCGCCGTCGGCGGCTTGCCGGCGGAGGCCGCGGCCAGGTCGTTGGTGAACAGCCCGCTCGCGTCCAGCGCGACGCCGCTGCCGAAGCGGATGCTGCCGCGATCCGTCGCATCGACCAGGCTGCGCGCATCGCGCGTCGCATAGTCGAGGCCGCCGCCCGACACCGGCGCGGCCGGACGTTCGCCGATCAAGAGGCTGCCGCCGTGCGCGACGATGCTCGCGTTGACGTCCACCGCATTGCCCTGCAGCGACAGGCTGCCGCCCGGGCCGAGGTCCAGCGCGGCACCGCGCGCGACGGTGATGCGCCCATCGCTCAGCGCGCCGATGCGGGTAACGCCACCGCTGCGCAGCATCTGCGTGTCCAGGGCGATCAGTCGCTCGATCTGCGCGGCCGGCAGCGTGCTGTCGACCTTGGCCAGGTCGTCGATCAGCAGCACGTTGGCCCGCGAGAAGCCGACTTGCTGGTCGATGCTCGCGTTGCTTCCCGCCACCATGCCGACGCGCACCTCGCCGCCCAGCGGCAGGTTCGCCCGCTGGCCCTCGCCCGGTGTCGTCGTCGCCTGCACCGTCGCCGCGAAGCTGCCGCGCGGCGCAACGATCTCCAGCGAGCCGGCATTGCGGCCCTCGTTGAACTGCGCGGTCGTGGTGTAGCGCGGTGCGTCGTAGGTGCTGCTGCTGTTGAGCCCCTCGCGCGGCGCATCGACCGTGCGGGTGTAGCGGTCGGCAAACCCGACGTAGGCCTCGTCGGCGCGCGCGTTCGTGATGTCGACGACGCGGCCGTCGCCGGTCAGCAGCTGCGAGGTGCGGCCGGTGGCGGCACCCGTCACCGTGGTGCCACCCGACAGGTCGAACTGCGCGCCCTTCGCCGCCGTCACGCTGCCTTCGGCGTGCAGCACGATGTTGCCGCCGGCGGCATTGCGCTCGGCCTGCGTGCCGGCCACCGCCGCGCGGCGGCCCGACAGGTCGATGAAGGCCTGGTCCTTCGCGACGTTCAGGTAGACGCCCTGGCCGCGCAGGAAGCCGTCGCGCTGCAGCGGCGCATCGCGCAGGTCGTTCGAGGTCAGCCGGTCGATGTAGACGTAGTTGCGGTTGCCGTCGATCTGCACGTTGCGCTCGCCGCTCACGTCCAGGCGCGCATCGGCACCGACCGTCAGCGTAGCCGCGGCGTTCTCCGCGCCCAGCGCCGGCGCCAGTGCGCCGCCGGTGTTGATCGCGCCCAGGTCGGTGCGCGCGCTGACGCGGATGTCGCCGCCGTGCGCCAGCAGCGAGGTGCTGCCGGCAGCGCCCTCCCCGCCGATCTTCACGCGGCCGGCATCGATGACGATCGTCGAGCGTGCCGCGGCGGCGGCGGTGTCGGAGAGCGCCGCGGTCGCGGTGTCGGTGGCATCCAGCAGCACCTCGGTCGTCGAGCCGCTGGCAACGTCGACCGCACCGGTCGCGGTCGCCAGCACGAACATCTGCGCCGGCTTGTCGCCGACGATCAGGCCCGGGTTGCTGCCGTCGCCGGACACGACCTCGCGCGCCACCAACCGGATCGAGCCGTTCTGGTTCAGCGCCGAGGTCGCGGTGATGCGCCCCTGCTGGTTGACCGCCATGCCGACCATCGTCGTGTTGCCGCGCGGCGTCGTGATGGTGCCGGTGTTCGTCACCGTGCCGCCCTGGCCGACCTCGACCAGCAGGCCGCGCAGCGTCACGTCGTCGGAGCCGGCGAGGTAGACGCGCTGCCCGGCGCCGAGCACCACCTGGCCGCCCGGCGTCACCTGGATGGTGCCGGCGTTGCTGACGTTCGGCGCGAACACATAGACGTTGCCGGCCTTCACGACCGCGCCTTGGTCGAGCCGCACCGCGGCGGTCGCGGCGGCGGCGTTGTTCTTGTCGGCCACGAAGGCCGCCTGGTCGACGCCGACGCCGAGCAGGCCCTTCGTGACCCGTGCATCGGCGACGTCGAGCGTCGACGCGATCAGCCCGGCCACGTCGACCAGCGCGGTCTTGCCGAACAGCAGGCCGTTCGGGTTGATCAGGTAGATCTGGCCCTTCGGCGCGTTGATGCTGCCGTCGATGCGCGAGGCCTGGGTGTCGTGGATGCGGTTGATCGCGACGAAGTTCTGGTTGCCGGCGCGGCTGAAGTTCACGCTGTTGCCGGCCGCCACGTCGAAGGTCCGCCAGTTCATCAGCGCGGTGTCGGCGGTCTGCGTGACCGACATCGTGTTGCCGCTGGTCGTCACGTTGACGCCCGGGTTCGGGCTCAGCGTCGTGATGGTCGTGTTCTTCGGCGCGTTGCAGGCGTTGGTCAGCGAACACGGGTTCGGCAGCGCGCGGTTCAGCGCGGCGTTGACTTGCGCCGTGGCCTGCGGCGCGGCGCCGAGCAGCCACAGACCGAACAGTGCGTGCACCGCGGCGGCAGTCGCGCTGAGCCGGGTGGTCAGGCGGGCATCGGTCTTCGAGGAAAGGGGGCGCAGCGTCATGGGGTTCTCCGCAAGCAAACTCAAGAATCGTCAGAAATCAAGGCCCAGGCGCGCATGCACGCGCCAGTCGCCCTTTTGCGTGATGTAGCCGTCCAGGCCGGTGCCGCCGGGGTTCAGCGCACGCGCGGCCTCGACCTGCAGCCGCCAGCCCTGCGCGCCCCAGCGCAGCCCGGCACCGGCGCCGCCGATCCAGCGTTTCGCGGTCTGCAGGCCCTCGGGCTGCACCGTCTGCACGGCGCCGGCATCGAGCAGCGCGTACAGCTGGATTGCGGCCCAGGTGCTCGGTGTCTCGGCCGGCTGCACGGGGGCGATCACCGGAGGCACGGCGCCCGGTGCCGCGCTCTCGGCCGCCTCGCGGGCAYGGCGCTGCAGGTCATCGGCGGTCACCCGCCACGGCCACCAGCGCCATTCCAGGCTCGCGCGGCCGCCGCGGTCGCCGGCCACCTCGGCCTCGCGGTAGCCGCGCACGCTCTCGGCGCCGCCGAGCGTCATCTGCTCGTTCGAGATCAACGGCTCGTCGACGTACTGGCCTTCGAGCTTGACCCACAGGCTGCTGCGTGCGTTCAGCGCGTGCTCGTGGCTCGCGTCCGCCTTCAGCAGCGTCCAGCCGGCGCGAGCGACGAAGCGCCGGCCGCGGAATTCATCGTCGCGGTTGCCGAACAGGTTGCGCGGCGCGCTAAACACCGCGGCACCGAGCTGCGTGCTCTGGCCGGCCGATGCGATCGTTGCGCTGTACGCGAGCGACAGCGGCACGTAGTCGATCTCGTCGAGGATGTCGGCCCGCTGCGTCGCGGTCGCGATGTTGGTCTGGCCGAAGCGCTTGTAATCGATGCCGGTGGTGAGCGACTGGAACACGCCCTCGCTGCCCGGCCCGCCCGGCAGCGGATGCACCCAGCGCGCGCCGGCGATGGTCGCGTTGCCGAGCACCGTCGAGCTGCCGACCAGCGCGACCTCGGAATCCGAGCGCACCGCATACAGCGCGACCGCATCGGGCTTGTCGTCGAAGCGCCACAGGTAGTTGCCGACCAGCACCTTGACCTCGTTGCGGTCTTCCGGCGAGAGCTGCACCGACAGGCCGGCGCTGTGCTGGCGCTGCCACAGGTTGTCCCAGCGCAGCCCGGCCGACAGGCGCGACTCGGTCGTGAACGCCGAGCTGCGGTTGTTCAGCTCGACCTCGCCGTGCAGCGGCAGCTCGTCCTTGACGGCCAGCTCGACCTCGACGGTGCCGGGCGTGCGGCCCGGCCGCAGCACCGGCGTCACCTGCCGGTCGGCGGTGCGATTCAGGTTGCCCAGCTGGGCCTGGACCGCGTTGAAATCGGGCACCGCGCCCTCCGCCAGGTCGGGCACACCATTGCGGATCGTGCCCTGCGTGAAGTAGCGGTTGCCGCTGATGCGCAGCCGCTCGACGCGCCCTTCCAGCACCCGCAACCGCACCGTGCCGTCGCTGACGCGCTGCTCCGGCACGTCGACGAACACGGTCTGGTAGCCGAGCCGCTGGTAGGTGTCTTCCAGCGACTTGCGGGCCGATTCGACGTCGGCGATCAGCTTGCGCTCGCCGAGCCAGGGCATCACCGCGCGCTCGATCTCCGTGGCGGGCAGCACGGTGTTGCCTTCGACGACGAATTCGAGGATGTCGAAGCGGGCGCCTTCGTCGGCGGCCTGGGCGCGGGCGACGGGTGGCATCAGGAACGCGACGGCCGACAGCAGGATCGCCAGCAGGCGCGGGAACAGCGGATCGAACACGGAATGCAAGGTCGATTCAGGCATCGGCAGGAAGGACCGGTTTGAAACGAAGATGCCCCGCAAGCCCGAAGGCTTGCGAGGCAGGGCCAGGCTCATGGCCTGGCCATTGAGGGGCGCAGGCGCCCCGGTTCAGAGCTCAGAGCTCTTGATCTCTCCCTCTTACTCGGCGGCGATCGGCACCACGCAGCTGTTGCCGAAGGTGCGGAAACGGGTGCGGTGCGTCAGGTAGTTCGGGTCGCCCGCATCGGCGACGAACGGCAGTGCGACCGTGCCGTCCTTGGCAGCGGCGCTGAAGCCGTTGATCGTCGTCGGCGAAGCGGTCAGCACGACCAGGCGGTCATACAGCGTCTTCTCGACGGCGCTGAAGCCCGAGCGCAGCGTCAGGACCTGCTCGGCCATCCAGTTGTAGCGGCCGTTCTGCACGTTGGCCTTGCTCGGGTACACGCCGTCGATCTTGACGAAGCCCCAGTTCGGCGTGGCCGGCGTCGACGCGGTCTGGTTGTTCTCGCGGCTGGCGATGCCGATCTTGAAGACGCTGGTCGAGCTGACCGAGGCCAGCAGCGTGCCGGTGCTGCCCAGCTCTTCGACGACGTAGGTCGCGCTCGAGTCGGACGCGGCAGCCGGCTGCGAACCGCGCGCGCTGCACAGGTAGTTCAGGAAGTTGGCATTGAACGAGGTCTGCGTGCCCGAACCGGCGACACGGCGCACGAAGCGCACCGGGTTGCTGGCAGCGGCCGGCGGCGTCGTGAACAGCGCCGTCCAGTCGTTGTTCAGCGGGCCGCCGTTGGCGGTGGCCAGCGAGGCGATCTGCGCGCGCGACAGCGACGGGGCGGTGGCCGCGTCGGTCAGCGAACCGACCGTCAGGCCCTGGTCGGCCTGCAGCGCCTTGTAGAGCGCTTCCGAGGCGACCACGCCGTAGATGATGCCGAACTGGCTGTTGACCTGGTCGATGCCCGACGGCACGACGGCCGGCAGCGCGCCGATGTTCGCGCCGGCGAACATCTCGACTTCCACGTCGGCGTTGCCGATGCCCGGGCGAACCAGGGTGGCTTCATTGCCGCAGCCGGTGCGCGAGGTCACCGTCTTGCCGGCGATGGTTTCGGTGGTCGTGCCGGTGCAGCTCGTGGTGTTGATGCGCGCCGACAGCTGGCCGTTGCCCGAGACCGGGCCGACGCCCAGGTAGGAGCCGCTGGTGTTGTCATAGCTGAAGTCGAGCGTGTCGGCCGCGCCGAACACGGTCGTCGGGCAGGTGATGCGGGTCACGTTGGAACCGTTGTGGTAGACGGTCGTGCTGGCGGCGGCACCGCAGACACTCTCGACGATCACGTTGGTCAGCGTGGCACGCGTCGCCGAGGCGCCGGCGGCGTTGACGGTGACGGTGGCAGCCGAGGCAGCCGAGACGGCGCACAGCGCAGCCGCCGCGAAGGCGATGGATTTGAATTGCATGAGGATCTCCTGGACGGGAATTCAGGGCAAAGGAAGCCCCGAGACCCCGCGCGAGCGCGGTGTCTTCGGGGCCCCGGAGGCCCGGCGGGACGGAGGTACTGCGGGGGGAGTTACTTGCTGCGGCGGCGGGCAACGGCGCCCAGCGTCAGCAGGCCGGCCAGCATCAGCGCGTAGGTGCCGGGTTCCGGAACCGGTGCGTAGATCAGGTTGGTGCCGGAGAGGGACCAGTGGTAGGTCGTGTCGAACGCGGTGCGGGTCGAGCCGGCCGGGTTGCCGGCGGTGAAGCGCAGGAAGTTCAGCTTGTCGGCCAGGCCGCCGGTCGTGTTGAACGACAGGTTGCTGCTGAAGTTGCCATTGGCGCCGAGGATGTTGCCGCCGTAGCTGAAGTCGGTCGGGCCGAACGGGGCCGACGTCTGCAGGAAGTAGCCGTTGGCGTCCGTGGCGTGGTTGCCGCGCTGGTTCGCATCGTTGATGAAGCTGGCCAGGGCGCCGTTCGAGTTGTTGATCTTCAGCAGGTTGGGGTTGGTCGCGGAAGCACCGTCGGCGGCCGTCGTGTACAGCGAGGTCGGTGCCAGGCGGTCGATCGCGTAGACACCCCAGCGGATGGTTGCGGCGGTGGCCGTCGCGAGGAACGAGTCGAAGCCGGTCAGCGCGAACGACTGGAGCGACACCGAGCTCGGCGTCAGGGCCGACATCAGCAGGCCGGTGTCGAACGAGTAGGTCTGCTGGCTGGTGGTGTCATAGGCCATCAGGAACAGCTCGCCGTTGCCGGTCTGGCCGTTGTCGATGGTGGCGTTGGCCAGGCCCGACACGGCGACCAGGGCGGCCGCCGCGAGGGCTTTCATTCGGAATTTCATGATCTCTCCTTCAAGGATTGTTCGAACTGGAGAACTGGAGGACTTTCAGAGGTCGTGCCGGGCCCCGAAGGCCGGCGGCTCGCTGGGATCCTCCCTCGCCCCTGGCTGGTGCGCGAGACCCTGTGCGTGCTGAGGGGGAGTCTCGGGGGGGCGTGTGACGTGGCGTGTCGAATGGCTTGCGGACCCTGTGCCGATGGGACTACGCCGCTTCTCATATGTCGTAGTCCGTTCGGCACTGGCACGGACTTCAACCGCGCAGGCAGGCGAGGAAGGCGTCACGGGCCGCGTTGCGGCAGGCGAGCGACGTGGCCGGGTCGAGCCCGCAGCGGTTCAAGGTCGCGCTGTAGAGGCGGCCGCATTCGGTGCGGCGGTCGGTGCTGGGTGGTGATCCGGGTGGTGGCGTGGGCGGCGTCACCGGTGGCGTCACCGGCGGTGTCATGGCAGGCGGTGCCGGCGCGGCAGCCACCTTCGCGACGAACTTCCATTCCGCATAGCTCGACGCATCCGCGAAATCCCGGTCCGCCTCCGAGAAACCGCTGTGTTTCAGCGGCGGCCTCGGGCTGCGGCTGGCAACACCGGCAACCGCGCCCTGCTCCATCAGCAGCATCCAGTCGGTCCGGCCGGTCATCGGGTCGGCGTACAGCCGGCGCAGGTGGCGGCGCGGGCTCGGGTAGCGCTTGTCCTCGAGCAGGTCGGCCAGCGTTTTCGGTCCCTGCGGCACGCCGCCCGGCGTCGCCGCCGCGTAGCTGGCGATGGCCTGGCGGTACTGGTTGCCGATGAACAGCAGCTCGCGTTCGCGCTCGCGCCAAGCGGCCTGCTGCTCCTGGCGCAGCGGCAGCAAGGTGGCCAGGCTCAGCAGCGCGACGGCGACCAGCACCATCAGCAGCGCGACGCCGCGTACCGCCGCACCCGCGCGCTCACCAGCTGCGGTACGGCGTGCCATCGCGGCCCTCGCCTTCGGCGCCGCTGTGCACGTCGACGACGCCCTCAGTTGCCACGTTCGCGACGACCGCATCACGCGCAGGCGCGGCCAGGTCGGCCGCCCTCGCCTCGGCCGCACCGACGCTGATCCAGCTGTCGCGCCGCTGCGTGACCGGGTCGACCGGCAGCTCGCGCAGGTAGCGGCGCTGCACCAGTTCGTCCAGGCTGCCCGGCGGGCGCCCGAGGTCGGCCTCGAACTGGTCGAGTGCCGAGCGCATCTCCTTCAGCGAGGCCTTCAGCGTCGTCTCGCGGGCCCGCTCCAGGTGGTCGATGGTGCGCGGCGCGACGATCGTCAGCAGCAGCGCGACGATCGCCAGCACCACCAGCAGCTCGATCAGCGTGAAGCCGCGGCGCGTCGTTGTGTGCGTCACCATGCCCGGTACGGCACGCCGTTCAGGCCGCTGCCCGGCGCGCGCGAGTAGACGTCGAAGACATCCGCGCCGGGGCTCGGCGACTCCGGAGCGCTGGCGTAGCTGCGCAGCCCCCACTCGCCCGACTCGACCAGCGGATCGCGCGGCAACCGGCGCAGGAAGTAGATGCGCTGCCCGTCGCTGCGGCCGCCGTCGGCGACGCCGTCGACCAGCGTCGCAAGCGTCGGCGGATAGCCGCTGGCATCGGCCGGCAGCTTGATGCGCCCGTCCTGCGCGGCCTGCTTGTAGGCATCGAGCGCGCCGCGGATGTCGCGCAGCGCGGCCCGCAGCTCGGTCTCGCGCTGGCGCTGCGCCTGCAGCTTCAGCGTCGGCGCCGCCATCGTCACCAGCACCGCGAGCACCGCCAGCGCGATGCTGAGTTCGATGAGGGTGAAGCCGACGCTGCGACGCATCTCAGGCACCGATGCGCAAGGTCGCGCTGCCGCCGCTGACAGGCCGCTGCTGGCCGTCCTGCAGCCGCACGCTGCCGCCGACGATCTGCAGTTGCGTGCTGCCGGTGCCGGCGGCCGCAGCGCGCAGGCTGATGCTGCCGGACAGCACGCCATCGCCACTCGGAATCAGCCGCACGACCGCACGCGGCCCCCCGCCAGCGAGCAGCCCCGGGTCCATCTCGACGATCACCTCCCCCTGTTGTGCCGCCCCGGCATCGCCGATCTCGACGACCACGGTGAACTCGCGGCCGAGCCGCACGTCCGACGGCGCGCGCAATTGCGCGACGAATGCGCTCGGCGCGGCCGCGATGGCCGTCTCGGCCGGCGTGGCGACGGCGGCAGAGGCCGCGGCGGCGACCGGTGCTGCGG
>NZ_JBFULV010000098.1:0-22579 GCF_054049715.1 Rhizobacter sp. P5_C2
CGTACGGCCCGCGCGCGCCGCCCAGCGCCTCCGACTGCGCGAGCGCCGCGAGGCCGCGCGCGATCATCTGCCCATCCCAGCGGCTGCGGTCCTGCTCCATCAGCAGCACTGCGCGGCCCTGCGCATCGGTGCGCGCCGGCGTGCGCGAGGCCTGGATCTCCATCAGCGCGAGCAGCCCGTGCACCTCGCTCTCGCCCGGCACCAGGCCGGCCAGCACGCGGCCGAGCCGCAGCGCCTCGTCGCACAGGGCCGGGCGCATCCAGTCGTCGCCGGCGGTCGCCGAATAGCCTTCGTTGAACACCAGGTAGATCACCTCCAGCACCGACGCGAGCCGCGCCGCGCGCTCGGCCGCCTGCGGCACTTCGAACGGCACGCGGGCCGCGCTCAGCGTGCGCTTGGCGCGCACGATGCGCTGCGCGATCGTCGGCTCGGGCACCAGGAAGGCGCGCGCGATCTCGTCGGTGGTGAGGCCGCCCAGCAGCCGCAGCGTCAGCGCGACGCGCGCATCGGTCGACAGCACCGGGTGGCAGGCGGTGAAGATCAGGCGCAGCAGGTCGTCGCCGATGTCGTCCTCGCGCGCGGCATCGAGCCCGTCGACGAAATCGGGCACCACGTGGGCCTGCATCGCGTCCAGTTCGTGGCCGAGTTCCTCGTGCTTGCGGGCGTGCAGCGCATCCTGCCGCAGCCGGTCGAGTGCGCGGTGCTTGGCGGTGGTCATCAGCCAGGCCGCCGGGTTGTCGGGCAGCACGCCGTCGCTCCAGTGCTCCAGCGCGGCGAGCAAGGCGTCCTGCGCGAGTTCCTCGGCCAAGCCGACGTCGCGCACGATGCGCGCGACGTGGGCGATGACCTTGGCGGCCTCGGCGCGCCAGACGGCTTCGATCGCACGGTGTATCTCTGGCGATGTCTTTGTGGATGCCACCAGAATCCTCAGGTGTTCTTCTCGGCCAGCGTCTTCAGGTTCGCAAGCCCGGCCTCGAAGTCGGTGCCGACCATGCGGTCGACGTTGATGAAGACGTGCATCACCTTGCCGAGATACGGCACCGGGCCGTGCATCGCCCAGGTCACGCGGGTGCCGCCCTGCTCGGGCTGCAGCGTGAACTCGGCCTGGTTGTGCGCCTCGAACGGCTTCACGAAATCGAGTGCCATCGTGACCTTCGACGCCGGCACGGTCTCGAGGATCGCCAGGCTGCCGGTGCCGACCTCGTTGCTCTCCCAGCCGTAGCTGGCACCGCGGCCGACCGTGGTCGCGCCGTAGCTGCCCTTGATGGCAGGGTCCTTGCGCTCGTACGGGTTCCAGGTGTTGAAGCTGCGCAGGTCGTTGATCATCGCGTGCAGCCGCTCCGGCGGCGCCTGGATGCGCAGGCTGCGCTCGACGCGGAAGGTGTCGGGCCTGGTGGCGGCATAAGCCAGCAGCACCGCGAGCGCGGCGGCGATGACGAGCAGGGTGGACTTCAGCATGATCGGCTCCTGGGTGTGACGGGCGGAGCGAACGGTCCGCGCCTGTTCACACGACGGGCGATCACGTGCCGGATCGACATCGCTGTCAGCGTTTCAGGGATTACCCGGGTGCTGCGCCGCCATCGACTTCACGCGAAGCAGGGGCCCAGCTCGCGGACTTCGATCGTGCACCACTCGGCGGCGGGGCAGTCGGCGGCGATGGCCACCGCCTCGTCGCGCGTCTTCACGTCGAGCAGGAAGAAGCCGCCGATCATTTCCTTGGCCTCGGCGAACGGGCCGTCGACCAGGCGCTTCTCGCCGGCGCGCTTCTGCACGCGCACCGCGCGGTCCTGCGCGAGCAGCGATTCGGCGCTCTTCAGCACGCCGCGGGCCTTCAGCTTCTCGGCATAGCCCAGCATGCTGTCGTAGGCCGCCTGGCCTTCGGCGAGCGTGCGCTGGCCGCGCTGTTCGATGGGTTCGACGATGAGCATCACGTAGGACATGGAGTCTCCGATCTCGGTGGGGCGTTCACGGGGGGCATTGTGAAGCCGTGCGTTGTGGAACGACAGCACCACCATGGGGGTAGGGCAGCACCGTCGCGAAGCTGGCGATGCACAGCAGCAGCATCGCCGTGGCCAGCGGCAGTGCCGAGTGGCCGGACATGAACGGCGCGACGCCCTGCGTGCCGAGCGCGCCGGCCGCCAGGATGGCCAGCATCAGCAGCGCGGACGCGCGGCCCATCTGCACCGGCGGCAAGGCCAGCGCCTCGCTGAACGCGGCCGGGCCGCGCACCGCAAGCACTGCGCAGAAGGCGCACCAGAACACCGCGACGCTGGCGAAGCCCGGCTGCCCGAGCCAGGCCAGCAGCACGAAGCCGCCGCACAGCGCCACGTGCACCGCGCAGCCGAACTGCACCGCGCGCGCCGCGCCGAAACGCCGGCTGATGCGCCCCGACTGGCTGGCCACCGCCATGAAGCACAGCACGCTCATCAGCTGCAGCGCGGCGAAGCTGCCGGCGCCGAGCCCGAAGGCATGCACCATCAGCTGCGGCGCGCTCGCGACGAAGCTCAGCAGCGCGCCGAAGCACAGCGCATGGCACAGCGCGAGGCGCAGGTACTTGCGGTTGCCGAGGATCTGGACGTAGCCCGAGGCCGCGCTGCGGTCCAGCCCCGGCAGCTCGCGCGGCGTGACCCGCACGACGAAGGGCAGCGCGAGCAGCGTGACGACGCCGAGGATCCAGAACGTCGCACGCCAGTCCATCACCAGCAGCAGCGCGCTGCCGAGCAGCGGCCCGCCGGCCGGCACCGCCGACTCGATCATCGCGATCGATGCGATGCCCTTCACCGCATGCTCGTCGGACAGCGTCGCGCGCACCACGCTCGGCGCGACCACCGTCGCGGCGCCGGCGGCGGCGCCCTGCAGCGCGCGCATCGCGAGCAGCCAGCCGATGTCGGGCGCGAGCGCGCAGCCGAAGGCGCTGAGCACCAGCAGCGAGACGCCGATCAGCACGCAGCGGCGCGGCCCGAGCCGCGTCATCGCCTCGCCCCAGATCAGCTGCGACGCGGCCAGCCCGGCGAGGAACACCGCGACCGTCGCCTGCGCCAGCGTCACGTCGATGCCGAGCGAGGCCTGCAGCGTCGGCACGGCGGGCAGGAAAAGGTCCATCGCCAGCATGCTGGTGGCGGTGACGATGGACAGCGGCAGGACGGTGCGGACGGGGGACGGCATCGCGGGGCGGCACATGACAGCGGGCAAGGGCGCCGACTGTAGCAACCCGCAGCTGCTATCGTCACGCCGCACTCTCCCCAAGGAACACCATGTCGAGCTACATCGAAGGCGCACTGACCCAGGATGAACGCGTGCTGCACTACGCCCACGTGAGCCTGTGGTCGCTGTGGGTGCCGCTGCTGGTCGGGCTGGTGCTGCTGCCGGCCTTCGGCATCGGGCTGATCGCCTGGGGCTATGCGTACGTGATGTACAAGACCACCGAGCTGGCGGTGACGAACAAGCGGGTGATCGTCAAGCAGGGCTTCATCTCGCGGCAGACGATCGAGATCAACATCAACAAGGTCGAGTCGATCCAGGTCGACCAGACGGTGATGGGCCGCATGCTCGACTACGGCTCGCTGCTGATCTCGGGCGCCGGCTCGCCGCAGGCACCGCTGAACGGCATCTCGAAGCCATTGGCATTTCGCCGCGCGTTCATGGAGGCGCAGGATGGCGCTTCGCATCGCTGAGGAGAACCGCCATGCCGAAGTTCGCCGCCAACCTGAGCCTGATGTACACCGAGCACGACTTCGTCGACCGTTTCGGCGCCGCGGCGCGCGACGGCTTCGACGCGGTCGAGTGCCAGTTCCCGTACGACGTGCCGGCGGCCGAGCTGAAGGCGCGGCTGCAGGGGAACGGGCTGCGGCAGGTGCTGTTCAATGCGCCGCCGGGGGATGCGACGCAAGGCGAGCGAGGCCTGGCCTGCCTGCCGGGCCGTGAGGCCGCCTTCCGCGAAGGCATCGAGCATGCGCTGGCCCTGGCCGCCGAGATCGGCTGCCCGCGCCTGCACGTGATGGCGGGCATCGCGCCGCCCGAGGTCGACCGCGCTTGGCTGCGCGAGTGCTATGTCGCCAACCTCGACTGGGCCGCCGGCCACGCCGCGCCGGCCGGCATCGAGCTGACGATCGAGCCGATCAACACGCGCGACATCCCGGGCTACTTCCTGAACCGGCAGTCGGAAGCGCATGCCGTCGTCGTCGAACTGGGCCGGCCCAACCTCAAGGTGCAGATGGATCTCTACCACTGCCAGATCGTCGAGGGCGATGTCGAGATGAAGCTGCGCCACTACCTGCCGAGCGGCCGCGTCGGCCACCTGCAGGTGGCCGGCGTGCCGCTGCGGCACGAGCCGGATGTCGGCGAGTTGAACTGCGCCCACCTGTTCGACGTGATCGACGAACTCGGCTGGGACGGCCACATCGGCTGCGAATACCGGCCGCGCGCCGGCACCTCGGCCGGGCTCGGCTGGTGGCGTCAGCGCTCGGCCTGAACCACGGCTGCCACCTGCGCGATCAGGTTCGACACGCCGGCCGCGACATGGCCCGACGGCACATGGGCCGATGCGTTCTCGATGTGGCCGGTCTGGTCGTCGAAGAAGAAGTCGGGTTCGAACTCGCGCAGGAACTCGCCCTTCGGCAGCCCGCCGAGGAACATCGCCTCGTCGACCTCGATGTGCCAGTCCATCAGCGTGCGGATCGCGCGCTCGTGGGCCGGCGCGCTGCGCGCGGTGACGAGCGCGGTGCGCACGCGCATCGCCGGCGAGGCCTGGCGCTGCAGCAGCTGCAGCGCCTCGAGCAGCGGCTTGAACGGCCCGGCCGGCAGCGGCTTCAGCGCCTTGTCGCGCTCGTGGGCCTGGAAGGCATCGAGCCCGGCGCTCTGAAACACCTGCTCCGCCTCGTCGGAGAACAGCACCGCGTCGCCGTCGAACGCGATGCGCACCTCGTGCGGATGGGCGTCGGAGGCGCGCGCCGAGTGCGGGTAGACGCGCGCGGCCGGCACGCCGGCTTCGAGCGCCGAGCGCACGTCGGCTTCGTTGGTCGACAGGAACAGGTGGGCGTTCAGCGGGCGCAGGTAGCGCCACGGCGATTCGCCGCGCGTGAACACGCCCCGCTGGATCGGCAACCCGTAGTGCTGGGCCGAGCGGAACACCCGCATGCCCGACACCGGGTCGTTGCGCGACAGGATCACCACCTCGACCGAGGCCTGCGGTGACGCCGCGTTGAACGCGAGCAGCTTGTTGACCAGCGAGAACGCGACGCCCGGCTTGGCCGGCTCGGCGACGCGCTGCAACTGCAGTTGCATGTAGGCGCGGTCGTCCTTGGCTTCGAAGAGCTGGTTCTCTTCTTCGAAGTCGAACAGGGCGCGCGAGGAAATGGCCACGACGAGCTGGCCGGCGAGGGTGGCGGGCATCGCCGGATCATACGGGTGGCTCGTGGTGAAACAAACGAAACAAAGCCGGCCGTTGCGGAAACGGTGTTGATACCCACCGCTTCGACACTGAGGGCATACCAACACGCACAACCGCCCGGAGCCCCCCATGACCGCGACCCTCGTCACCACCACGCTGCAACGCCTGTTCTCCCGCCGGGCCGCCACGCCGGTGCGTCGTCCGTCGCGTGTCGCGGTGCAGCGCGCCCGTTTCGCGCAGACGCACCGGCTGGAGTTCGCCGACACCAAGCCGGAGGTGTTCCGCAGCGAGGCCTTCGGCGAAGACATCGCCCACCTGCACCTCAGCCTGTGAGCGGCCGACGATGAACACGCCGACCGCCACCGAATGGATCACCGCGGTGCTGAGCGGCGCGAACCGCGCCGGCATTGCACCGCCGGACCGATATGATCCGGCGCGAACCCCCCGCGACAACCCGCAACGAGGCATCTTCCCCATGGCGTCCGGCGCGCAAGCCGCCATCCCTGTCGTGCTGGTCGTCGACGACGAACCGGAGATCCGCTCGCTGCTGAGCGAGTACTTCGGCCGCCACGGCCTGGTCGTGCGCACCGCGCAAGACGCCGCACAGGCGCGCGAGATGCTCGCCGAATCGCTGCCCGACCTGGCCATCCTCGACGTCAACATGCCCGGCGAGAACGGCCTGTCGCTGGCCCGCTGGATGCGCGAGCGCCACCCGCACATGGGGCTGGTGATGCTGACGACCGCCGGCGAATCGATCGACCGCATCGTCGGCCTGGAGTTGGGTGCCGACGACTACGTGCCGAAGCCGTTCGAGATGCGCGAGTTGCTGGCCCGCATCCGCGCGGTGCTGCGCCGCGTGACGCTCGCCACCCTCGCGCCGCAGGTGGCGGCCGCCGCGTCGCAGCCGACGCCGTGCAAGCGCGTGCGCTTCGGCATCTGCGAACTCGACCTCGACCAGCGCCGGCTGTTCGCGCTCGACGGCCACGAGGTCGAGATCAGCGCCGCCGAGTTCGACCTGCTGTCGCTGTTCGCGCGCAACCCGAACCGGCCGCTGAATCGCGATCAGATCATGGAGCAGGCGCACAACCGCGGCTGGGACGTGTTCGACCGCTCGATCGACCTGCGCGTGATGCGGCTGCGCCGCAAGATCGAATCCAACCCCGACAAGCCGGAAGTGCTGAAGACCGTTCGCAACGTGGGCTACGTGTTCGTGCCCCACGTTGCGGATGCATGACGACGGGATTGCAGCGCGAGTTCAGCTGGACCGGCCACCTGCGATGGGGCGAGCGCCCCGGCGAGGCGGACAGTGCGGCGCTGGACCCGGCGCTGATGAGTTCGCTGCTCGACCACATCACCGCGCGCGTCGCGGTGATCGACCGTGATCACTGCTATCGGTATGCGAACGGCGAGGCGGCCGGCTTCTTCGGGCTGACGCCGAAGCAGATCGCCGGCCGGCACCTGGCCGACGTGATCGGCCGCGCATCGTACGAAGGCTACCTGCCGTGGGCCGAGCGGCTGTTCGGCGGCGAATCGCTGCGCTGGCAGGGCTGGGTCGAGTACCCGGTGCGCGGGCGCCGCTTCATCCAGGAAACGATGGTGCCGTACGGGCCGGCCGGCGAGCCGGTGCAGGCGATCGTCGTGTTCGGGCGCGACCACACCGAGCTGAAGCTGCACGAGGAGGCGCTGGCCCGCCAGGTCGAGCAGCTGCGCGCCAGCGAGGCGCTGAAGTCGGCCATCGTCGACCACGCGCTGGCGGCGCTTATCTCGACCGACGGGCAGGGCTGCATCGTCGAGTTCAACCCGTCGGCCGAGGCGATGTTCGGCCACCGCCGCGCCGAGGTGCTGGGCCGGCGTGTCAGCGAGGTCGTGATGCCCGAGCGCTACCGCGCCGCGCACGATGCCGGCATGGCGCGGCTCGCCGGCGGCGGTGCGCCGCGCGTGCTGGGCCGGCGCATGGAGCTGTTCGGGCTGCGCGCCGACGGCCGCGAGTTCCCGATCGAGATGGTGCTGTGGCGCAGCGATGTCGGCGGCACGGTGTTCTACACCGCGTCGATGGTCGACGTGACCGAGCGGCACGGCGCCGCGCAGCAGATCGAGCGCCAGCGCGAGGCGCTGCGCCAGAGCGAGAAGCTGACCGCGATGGGCAGCCTGCTGGCCGGCGTGGCGCACGAGCTGAACAACCCGCTCGCGATCGTGATGGGGCGCGCCAGCCTGCTGGAAGAGAAGTGCGAGGACGATGCGCTGAAGGCCGATGTGCTGCGCATCCGCGAGGCCGCCGAGCGCTGCGGGCGCATCGTGCGCACCTTCCTCGACATGGCGCGCAGCAAGCCGCCGCAGCGCGGCACGATCGACATCAACGACCTGGTGCGGGCCGCGGTCGAAATGCTGCACTACGGCTACCGCACGCACGGCATCGAGCTGGAGACCGAGCTGGAGGCGGCGTTGCCGGCCATCAATGCCGACGGCGACCAGATCGGCCAGGTGGTGTTGAACCTGCTGATCAATGCGCAGCAGGCGCTGGCCGGGCAAGGCACGCGCCGGCGCGTGAAGGTGCAGACGGGCGTCGAGGCACGGCGCGACAACCGGGCGCAGCGGGTGTGGCTGCGCGTGGCCGACAGCGGGCCGGGCGTGTCGCCGGAGCATGCGGCGCGCGTCTTCGAACCGTTCTTCACGACCAAGGCCGAGGGCATCGGCACCGGGCTCGGCCTGGCGGTGTCGCGCTCGCTGGCGCGCGAGCACGGCGGCGACCTGATCCTCGAGGCGACCGGCGCGGAGGGCGGCGCGAGCTTCCGGCTCAGCGTGCCGGTCAGCGGCGTGGCGGACGAGGCGGTGGTGGCGCTGCGCGCCGAGCCGGCCGAGGCACCGGCGCAGGCACGGTTGCTGGTGGTCGACGACGAGGCCGAGCTGCTGGGCCTGATGCGCGAGATGCTGGAGGGCGCCGGCTACGACGTGGCGACCGCCGAATCGGGCGCGGTCGCGCTGGAAATGCTGGAGACGGCGCGCTTCGACGCGATCGTCTCCGACCTGCGCATGCCCGATGTCGACGGCGCGGCGCTGTGGCGCGAGGTGAGCCGGCGCCGGCCGCAGCTCGCGCGGCACATGCTGTTCGTGACCGGCGACACCTTGTCGCCCGATGCGCGCGAGTTCCTGAAAGAGGCGCGCTGCACCGGGCTGGACAAGCCGTTCTCGAAGGCGGACCTGCTGGCGCGGGTGGCGGCGCTGGTGGCGTAGCCGCCTTGGCGCCCCCTTACTTCAGGATCGTCTTCTCCGAGTGTCCGAAGAGGAGGATCGTGCGCATGCGGCCTCCGGCGTCGAACTCGACGACGTCGTACCCCCAGAAGCCAGCCTCGCCCTTGGCATCGACGAATTGCCAGGTCGCCAGGCCGCGGTTCTCCCAGCCCAGCATCTCGTTCATCCGGAACAGCCCGCCCGGGCTGCGCTTCTGGAACACTTCGAGATGGGCGATCACCTCTGCAATTCCGCGGCGTGTTTGAATCTGGTTGGTGAAGACGACGTCTTCCGAAAGACTTTCCCGCAGCAGTGCGAGTCGCCCGCTGTCGTCGACCGGCGCCCACGCGGAAAGATAGGTTTCGTAGGTCCTCGCGCGCGGATCCGACTTCGCTGGCGGACCTGCGGGAATGGATTGCGCGGCGAGCGAAACCGCCGGCGAACCACCTCCGGAAAGCAGAAGCACAGAGATGGCCATTACTTTTCGTCGTTGCATCAGGACTGACATGCGGATCTCCATTGACAAGGCATGCGCAAAGTCTGCCCGTCGCCAGGGGGCACGGGAACCCGCACGACGGGCAAGGCAAAGTTGCCTTTCGGGACAGGCGAAGCTCGCCTGAACCGCATGCTTGACAGCGAACTCTCCCTCTCCCAGCTTCGGTGCTTCGTCGCGGTCGTCGATTTCCGCTCGCTGACGGAAGCAGCCCGTCAATTGGGCATGTCCCCGGCGAGCATGTCCAAGGCCATCACGAGGCTGGAACAGACCAGCGGCGTCAAGCTCTTTCATCGGTCCACGCATGCACTGTCGTTGAGCCAGGACGGCGAGCGGCTGGTGGGTGCTGCGCGCGAGGCGGTGCGTGCGGCCAGCGTCTTCAGCAAATCGGCGGGCGCGCGCCATCAGGACGGTACGTCGGGCTGGATCCGGATCACGGCGGCGGTGGCCTTTGCACGCGAGGTCCTGACGCCCTTGCTGGCGGATTTCGGCCGCGAGCACCCAACCGTCCGGATCGATCTTCGCGCCACGAACGAACTCGTCGACCTCGCCAGGGATGGCGTCGACCTGGCCATCCGCAGCGGGTCGCTGGCCGATCTTCCAGGGCATCTCCAGTCCCTCTGGTTCAAGTTCCCCTGGGTGGTCTGCGCTGCACCGCAGTACCTCAGCGGAAAGCCGCTTCCATCGTGCCCCGAAGACATCGGCCAGCATCGGGTGATCGGGTTCAGGAACCAGCACACCGGGCAGGTTCGAGCGTGGACGTTCTGCCGGCCGGGGGCCGACGCCGAGGAAATCCGGATGGTGCCCGAGCCCGCGATGGTCTTCGACGACGGAGCCGCCGCCGCGCTGGCCGGGATTCAAGGGGCCGGCCTGATCGCTGCGCCGTTGTGGCTGGTCGCCGGCGCCCTCGAAGCGGGGCAATTGGTGGAACTGTTGAGCGATTGGAGAGCGGCTGCTGCACCCATCAGCTTCTTGCGGCGAGAGCGACACCTCGTGCCGGAGCGGGTCGACAAGCTCATCGCGTTCCTCCGCGCCCGACCGCCGCTCGCGGGCGACTGAAGAGGGGTCAGGCCACCGCGCCTTCGCGCGCCGCCTCGATCATCGTGTGCGACACCACGCCGTACATCGCCGCCCACGCGTCGTGCACCTCGGGCGTGAATGCGTCGCCGAGGCCTTCGCGCAGCGTCTTGATCAACGCGCTGCCGACGGTCGCGTAGTGCTCGGCGTGCACGCCGTAGCCGGCATGGCGGCGGCCGAGCAGGCGCAGTGCGGCATGCAGCGTGAACGGATCGTCGAGCACGCGGATCGCCGCGGCCAGCATCGTCATCAGGCGCTCGCCCTGGTGGCGGATGTCGGTGCGAAAGAGTTCGCGCAGGCCGGGGTCGGCGGCGAACAGGTTCTCGTAGAAGCGCTGCGCGGTGTCGGCGGCGTGCGGCTGCACCTTGCCGAAGCTGTGGCGGATCAGGTGGATGTCGTGCGGGGTCATTCGGTGGATTCCTTGCGATGTCTGGCACGCAAGGATGGCGACCGATTGATTCGATGCCGTTTCGACGCCGGCTCCTGCGTGTTTCGTTGGTTGCCCGGCCTGGACTCAGCCAGCCACCGGCATGGCGCGCCATCGCAGCGTGACCGACAGGCCGGGGCCGCCCGTGCCGTCTCGCAGGCCGTCCTTCAGCTCGATGAGTGCGCCCATCTGCTGCGTCGCCGCCTGAACGATTGCCAGGCCCAGGCCCGATCCCGATCCCGAGGCCGCCGCGGCCGATGCGG
Organism: Rhizobacter sp. P5_C2; assembly: GCF_054049715.1. Classification (NCBI taxonomy): domain Bacteria; kingdom Pseudomonadati; phylum Pseudomonadota; class Betaproteobacteria; order Burkholderiales; family Sphaerotilaceae; genus Rhizobacter; species Rhizobacter sp. P5_C2. The sequence continues at coordinate 10,878 of NZ_JBFULV010000098.1, forward strand.
TGCCGCGCCGGAAGCGCTCGAACACATGGGCACGGTCGGCCACCGCGATGCCGGGGCCGTCGTCACTCACGTCGAGGACGCAGTCACCGTCGTCGCGCAGCATCAAGCTCACCTCCACCCGGCCCTCGGGTCGACCGTAGCGGATCGCGTTGCCGATCAGGTTGTGCAGCACCGTCTCGACCGCATGACCGGGGCTGTCGATCGGCAGGCTGTCGGGCCCGGCGTAGCCGAGTTCGATGCCGCGCGCCTGCGCCTCGTCGGCATGCATCGCCAGGCAATCGCGCGCCACGTCGGCCAGGTCGATGCGCTCCATCCGGTGCTCGACGCCGGCCTCCAGCCGCGCCAGCGCGAGCAGCTGGTTCACCAGCCGCATCGAGCGCGCGAGGCCGCGCTCCAGCCGCTGCGCCGCGGCGTCGCGCTCGTCGGCATCGCGGCTGCGCTTCAGCGTGTCGCACTGCGCCGCGATCACCGCCAGCGGCGTGCGCAGCTCGTGCGCCGCATCGGCCAGGAAGGCGCGCTCGCGCTGCAGCAGCGCTTGCAGGCGCGCCAGCGTGCCGTTCAGTTCGTCGACCACCGGCCGCAGCTCGCGGTAGGGCTGCGCGACCCGCACCGGCTGCAGGTCGGCCGGCGAGCGCGCGGCCAGGTCCTGCGACAGGCTCAGCAGCGGGCGCAGGCCGGTTCGCACCGCCAGCCACACCGGCAGCAGCAGCACCGGAAAGCCGATCAGCAGCTGCGCCACCGTGACCGCGCTCGACAGCCCCACGCCCATCACCCGGTCGCGCGCCGCGACCGATTGCTGAACGTCGATGCGGCGCGCACGGTCAGCGGTCCAGCGCCGGTACACGTGTTGCGCCGCCTGCCCCTCGCCGACCATGAAGAAGCCCAGGCGGCCATCGTCGGCCAGTGCCGGCACGTCGCTGCCACCCTGCGCGAGCAGCCGGCCGGCGGCGTCGTGCACCCGGAACGCCAGGTAACCGCGCTCGGCGCCGACCCTTTGGCCATCGGCGGCGATCTTCAGCGCGACGCCATGCAGCGCCGCGTCGGGCGGCAGCGCCGCGTCGGTCAGCACCTGCTCGACCACCTCGTTGACGCTGCGCATCTCCTTGTCGAACTCGACGGAGGCGGTGGCCACCGCCAGCACCACCATCGCGCCCCAGGCCAGCACATAGGCACCCAGCAGCGCCACCATCAGCCGCCGAGTGATCGACGGCGTGGTCAGGCGGCGCATCATTCGACGACGCTGTAGCCGACACCGCGCACGGTGCGGATGCAGCCCTCGCCGAGCTTGCGGCGCAGGTTGTGGATGTGCCATTCGAGCGCGCCGAACTCCATCGGCTCGTTCAGCGGCATCACCGCGCGGGCGAGCCGGTGCTTGGACACCACCTCGCCGGCATGCCGGGCCAGCTCGGCGACGATCTGGAATTCCTTCGGCGACAACGCTGTCGGCACACCGTCCACCCGCACCTCGCGGCGCAGGCTGTCGATCTGCAGCGCACCGACCGTCCACAGCGCCGACGCGTGCCCGCCGCTGCGCCGCGTGACGGCGCGGATGCGCGAGGCCAGTTCCTCCGGCGCGGCGGGCTTGATCACGTAGTCGTCGGCACCGGCGTCGAGGCTGGACACGCGCGCGTCGAGCGCATCGCGCGCCGTCAGCACGATGACCGGCAGCTTCAGCCCGGCGCGGCGCCAGCGCTGCAGCAGCTGCAGGCCTTCGCCGTCGGGCAGGCCCAGGTCGAGCAGCACGCAGGCGAAGGGCAGCGTGTCGTCGGCCGCGTCGGCGGGGGTCGTCAGTGCCTGCGCATGCTTCACGCTGCGCACCCATTCGCTGGTCAGTCCGTGGCCGGCCAGCGCGCGCTGCAGTTCGGCGCCCAGTTCGAGGTCGTCTTCGACGAGGAGGAGGTGCATGGTGCGGATCCGGGTGGGCTCGGCGCAGAGTCTAGTGGGGCGACCCTGGGCGTTCCCTAAGCTGGCGGCGGGCACAGTGCCGCCATCCCATGCCACCCCTGTCACCCATGCCGAACTCCTTGATCGTCCGCACCCTGTTCCGACCGTCCTTGCTGGCCGCCGCCCTCGTCGCGACAACCCTGCCCTCGTGCGCCCAGTCGCAGACGCCGCCGCCGTTGGGGCTGAGCGGCAGCGTGTCCCTCGGCGTCGCGACGATGCCCCGCTACGAGGGCAGCCCGAACCGCCGCACGCTCGCCGCGCCCGACCTGTCGCTCAGCTACCGCACGGCGGACTGGGGCCACGTCGACCTCGACCATACCGGCCTCGGCTGGACCTTCTTCGAGCAGGACGCATGGCGCGCCGGCCTGCTGCTGACCGCCGACCCCGGCCGCAAGGACCATGACGTGACCGGCCTGGGCCCCGCGCCCGGCGACGACCGGCTGCGCGGCATGGGCGAGGTGCGCGCCAGCGCCGAAGCCGGCGTGACGGCGGGCTACGGGCCGCTGGGGCTGAGCTACCGCAAGTCGCTGGGCGACCGCGGCCACCGCGGCGCACAGGTCGATCTCGGCCTGTCGTGGCCGGTGCCGGTGACCGACGCGTTCGCGCTGAGCTTCAACGCCGGCACCAGCTGGGCCGACCAGCGCTACCTGCAGGCGTACTTCGGCGTGACGCCGGAGCAATCCGCGGCCAGCGGCTACGCGGTCTACACGCCGAAGGCCGGCCTGCACAAGGTCGACCTCGGCGTCGGGGCGGAATACACGCTGCAGCCCGCGCTGAAACTGCGCGCCTCGGCCGGCGTCAGCGCGCTGGGCGGCGATGCGAAGAACAGCCCGATCGTCGCGAAGAAGACCGGCGCGACCGGCTACGTCGGGCTGGCCTACCTGTTCTGAGCTTCTTTTTCTGAACGCGGCGGCGCTATTGCATGAAGCCGATCGTCGACTTCCTGCCGCCGGATTCGGGCAGGTCGTCGCAGGCGACGTGGTCGCGGTGCGCGAGCTTCGCGTTGCCGAACGCGGTCATCCACGCGCGGCGCATCTCGCGCGGCGCCATTTCGCCCATCCGGTCGAGCACCTCGGATCGCGGCTCGGCCTCGAAGCGCTCGCCCCAGGCGTGGTCGCGGCGGATGCCGTCGTACAGGCGGGCGGCGATGCGGCGGGCGGCGTCGCGGTCGGGTGCCTGCACCTCGTAGACGTTCATGCGGTTCAGGATCGGGTCGGGGATCGCGCGGCCGTCGTTGGCGGTCGCGACCCAGATCACCTGGCTGGCGTCGATCGGCACCTCGGCGAACTCGTCGACGAAGCTGCCGGCGGTGTCGTGCTCGAGCAGGCCGTACAGCGCGCCCAGCGGGTCGTAGGCGTGTTCGCCGCCGGCCTTGTCGATCTCGTCGACCACCATCACCGGGTTCGCGTACTGGCCGTCGACCAGGGTCTCGAACAGCTTGCCGGGGCGCGCGCCCTTCCACTGGCTGGAGGCGCCGCTGAGCACCCAGCCGGCGGTCATCGAGCTCATCGACATGAAGCCCATGCCGGTGCCGAGCAACTGCGAGAGTTCGCGCGCGAAGTGCGTCTTGCCGACGCCGGGCGGGCCGAGCAGCAGCAGCGGGGTGATCTCGAGCGCGTCGCGGCTGTCTTCGCACAGCGCGAGCTGGCGTTTCACGTCGTCGAGCACCTCGGTGAAATTGGGCAGCTCGTCGTAGAGGTGCTCCATCGCCGGCAGGCCGGACGGTTTCACCTGGAAACGCTCCGGCCCTTTCTCGAGCATGCGCTCGTAGGTGGAGCGCAGGCTTTCGTGCTCCTTGTGCGGCAGCTTGTCGAGTTTGCGGCCGACCTCGTCGACCCGGTAGAGGCTGCGCATGCGGGCAATCGGGATGCCGCCTCGCGAGGATGACGACACCGGGACCAACTGCTTGGATGCGCTCATCGAAGACCTCCAGAAGACGCAGACCGTGGCGTTCATTGAAGCAAAGCCGGTCAGCCGGCAGCACTTGATGAAAACCCGAAAGACCCTTCAGTTCCGGTGGGGTGGATGCAGGAGGCGTGCCATCGCTGTCTTTTCAAATACGGCATCTGCTGCATTTGCTGCACTTATGGTCTAGGATGGCGCACTCCGCGAGCAGTCGATGCGGAGCAGGAGTACGCCGTGAGCAACATTGACAGAGCAGGGCAGATTGCGCCACCCACGCTGTCCGCACAGGACATCGAAATGGCGCGGTCGGCGCAGCGTCGCATCATGAAAGCGCTGAGTCGCTCGCGCACGGCGGCCATCACGCTCACGACGGCCGATGGTGAGCATCCGTCGATCGAGTTGCCGCCAGCGGCGCTGAAGCTGATCGGCCAACTGCTCGGTGCGATGTCCGAAGGTAAGCCCATCACGCTGAAGCCTTCCAAGCAGGAATTCAGCACGGTCGAGGCGGCGGATTTTCTCAACGTGTCCAGGCCTTTTGTCATCAAGGAAATCGATGAAGGGCGTTTGCCGCACCGCAAGGTCGGCACGCACCGGCGAGTCGCCGTCGAGGATCTGCTGGACTATGCGCGCGAGATGCGCAAGCGGCAGGAGCATGCCCTCGACAAGATGGCCGAGAACGCCCGCGAGTTGGGTCTGGACTATTGACGTGACAGGGCGAATACGACGCACCGTGCTGCTGGATGCCTGCGTGCTCCACCCCGGCCTTCCTGCAACGGCCACGCGACTGCGCGAATCGGTCGCCTTGATCTGAACCTGCGTTACCGACGCCGCGCGACGCCGCGAGTTACTTCACCCAGGTGTTCAGCTGAATGATCGGCAGCAGCACCGCCAGCACGATCAGCATCACCGCGGCGCCCATCGCGACGATCAGCAGCGGCTCCAGGATGGTCGCCATCGCCATCGCGCGGCGCTGCACTTCCTGGCCGAGCTGCTTGGCCGCCCGGTCGAGCATTTGCGGCAACTGCCCGGTCTGTTCGCCCAGCCGCGCGAACATCGACAAGATCCCGGGGAAGCGCTTCTTGGCGGCCATCGCCGACGCGAACGGCGCGCCTTCGCGCACCTGCACCAGCGCATCCATCGCATCGGCCCGCATCGCGTGGTTCGAGAGCGTCTCGGCCGCCGCCTGCAGCGCCTTCAGGATCGGCACGCCGGCATTCGCCAGCATCGCCATCGTGCCGGCGAAGCGCGCCGCGTTGTAGCCGCGCGAGAGCTTGCCGATCAGCGGCAGCGTCAGCCAGCTCGCGTCGAACTGCTCGCGGAACAGCGCGTTGCGCAGCATCAGCCGCAGCGTGACGACGCCACCGGCGATGGCGATCAGCAGCAGCCAGCCCCAGCTGCGCAGGAAGGCGCTGATCGCGAGCATCGCGACCGTCAGCCCCGGCAGCGCGCGCTTCGAGCTGATGAACACCGAGGCCACCTGCGGCACCACGTAGGTCACCAGGAAGACCACGATCACCACCGCGATCAGCGAGACGATCGCCGGGTACAGCGTCGCACCGATGATCTTCGACTTGAGTTGTTGCCGCTCTTCCAGGTCGTCGGCCAGCCGCTCCAGCACGCGGCCCAGCGCGCCGCTCTGCTCGCCGGCACCGACCACCGCGCGGTACACGTCGTCGAACTCGCGCGGCGCACCGCTCAGCGCACGGGCGAACGGCGAGCCGCCGTTGACCTCGCTGCGCAGGTGGGCGATCAGCTCGCGCTGCTTCGGGTCTTCGGCCTCGTCGCTCAGCGCCGTCAGCGCGCGCTCCAGCGGCAGGCCCGATCCGACCAGCCCGGCCAGCTGGCGCGTCCACACCGCGAGCCCGGTCGAGCTGAACACGCGGCGCACCATCTTCAGGCCGGTCGGCTGCGTGCCGGCCGACGCCACCTGCGTCACCTCCAGCGGCACCAGCGCCTGCGCACGCAGTTGCGCGCGCGCGGCCTTCGCGTTGTCGGCCTCCAGCAGGCCGCTGTTGGTCTTGCCGGCGGCGTCGATCGCCTCGAACTTGTAGGCGGGCATGGTGGCGTGCTCTGTTCTGCTTACTCTTTGGTGACCCGCATGACCTCTTCGAGCGAGGTCACGCCTTCACGCACCAGCCGCTCGCCGTCTTCGCGCATCGAGCGCATGCCGCCGGCTTCGGCGGCGACGAACACCTGCGACTCCGCCGCACGGCTGTGGATCAGCGCACGCACCTTGTCATCAGCCACCATCAGCTCATAGACGCCGGTGCGGCCCTTGTAGCCGGAGTTGCCGCATTCGCTGCAACCCACCGGGTGCCAGCGGCCCTTGGCATCCTGCTTCTTGCAGTGCGAGCAGAGCTTGCGCACCAGGCGCTGCGCCAGCACGCCCAGCAGGCTGGAGCTCAGCAGGAAGGGCTCGATGCCCATGTCGGTGAGCCGGGTCACCGCGCTCGGCGCGTCGTTGGTGTGCAGCGTGGCGAGCACCAGGTGGCCCGTCAGCGAGGCCTGCACCGCGATCTGCGCGGTCTCGAAGTCGCGGATCTCGCCGATCATGATGACGTCCGGATCCTGCCGCAGGATCGCGCGCAGCGCCTTCGCGAAGGTCAGGTCGATCTTGGCGTTGACCTGGGTCTGGCCGATGCCGCCCAGCTCGTACTCCACCGGGTCTTCGACCGTCAGCACGTTGGTGGTGGCGGTGTCGACGCGGCCGAGCGAGGCATACAGCGTGGTGGTCTTGCCCGAGCCGGTCGGGCCGGTCACCAGCACGATGCCGTGCGGCTGCTGCACCAGCTTGTCGAAGCGTTGGAGCGTGTCGCCACCCATGCCCAGGCCTTCGAGCGTGAACTTGGATTCGCCCTTGTCGAGCAGGCGCAGCACCGCGCGCTCGCCGTGCGAGGACGGCAGCGTGGACACCCGCACGTCGACCGCGCGGCCGCCGATGCGCAGCGAGATGCGGCCGTCCTGCGGCAGCCGCTTCTCGGCGATGTCGAGCTCGGCCATGATCTTCAGCCGCGAGATCAGCGCGGCGTGCAGCGCCTTGTTCGGCTGCACCACCTCGCGCAGCGTGCCGTCGACCCGGAAGCGCACCGAGCTCGAACGCTCGTAGGGCTCGATGTGGATGTCGCTCGCGCCGTCTTTCGCGGCCTGCGTCAGCAGCGCGTTCAACATGCGGATGATCGGCGCGTCGTTCGAGGCCTCGAGCAAGTCCTCGATGGCCGGCAGGTCCTGCATCATGCGGCTCAGGTCGACCTTGCTCTCGACCTCGCCGATCACGACGGCGGCGCTCGATTCGGCGCCGGCATAGGCGGCGGCGATGCGGTTGACCAGTGTCGACGACGGCTCGCGTTCCAGCGCGTCGATCGAGTACAGCCGCAGCACCTCGCTGAGCGCCGGCATCGACACCGTCTCGGGCGCCCACAGCACCAGGCGCTCGCCGTCGTCTTCCAGCAGCAGCGTGTGCGCCTTCGCGTAGGCGTAGGGCAGGGGGTGACGTGAGCCCATGGTGTTACTGCCCCGGCTGGCTGGCGGCGGGATCGGCCGGATCGGGGGCCGAGGCGCCTGACGCCGGCGCTGCCGGCAGCGCCGGGTTGCGGATCGGCTTCGGCGGCGGCGCGCTCAGCGCCTTCGACGAATCCTGCAGCGTGTTCAGCGGCGGCAGCACCGGCGATTCGTTGATCGGCGTGATCCAGCTGTTGCGCGGCTGCTCGGCCTTCTGCTGCGCGCGGATCGTCTCGTAGCGGTCCAGCGAGACCGAGTTCGAGGTCGCCGCGTCGCGCATCACGATCGGGCGCAGGAACACCATCAGGTTGGTGCGCGTCTTCTGGCGGCTGGTGCTGCGGAACAGCGCGCCCAGCACCGGGATGTCGCCGAGCAGCGGCACCTTGTTGTTGGTCTCGGTGAAGCGGTCCTCGATCAGGCCGCCGAGCACGATGATCTCGCCGTCGTCGACGACCACGGTCGATTCGATCGAGCGCTTGTTGGTCGACGGGCCGGCGCTGGTCGTGCCGGGCGCGACCTTGTCCGACAGGCTGGACGATTCCTGGAAGATCGTCATGCGCACCGCGCCGTTCTCGCCGATCTGCGGCTTGATCTTCAGCGTGATGCCGACGTCCTTGCGCTCCACCGTCTGGAACGGGCTGGTGGTGGCGGTGCCGGTGTTGGTGAACTGGCCGGTGATGAACGGCACGTTGCTGCCGACGATGATCTTCGCTTCTTCGTTGTCGAGCGTGATCAGGTTCGGGGTCGAGATGATGTTGCTGTTGGTCTGGCTCTGCAGCAGGTTGGCGATCGCCGCCAGGCCGTACTGGCCGGCGAACTTGCGGATCACGCCGATGTTGAAGCCTTCGCCGAGCCCGGCGGTCACGCCGGTCGCATCGATCTGGACCAGGTTGCCCTTGCCGCTCTTCGGCGTGAAGTTGGTGCCGCCGACGACGCCGGTGGAGTCGCCGCTCTTGCCGATCAGGCCCTGCCACTGGAAGCCGGCCTCGGCGGCGTTGTCGCCGGTCACCTCGACGATCATGCTTTCGATGTAGACCTGCGCACGGCGCGAATCGAGCTGGTCGATGACCGCGCGCAGCTGCTTGTAGACCGGCTCCGGCGCCGTGATGATCAGCGAGTTGCTGGCCGGGTCGGCCTGGATCATGCCGCCGGTCGACGGTGCGGCCGACGGGGTGAGCGGTGCCACGGCCTGCCCGCCGCCCTGCTGGTTGTTCGGGTTGGCCGCCTGCGACAGCGCGGCCGTCGGCGAGCTGCCGCCCCCGCCACCACCGCCGCCACCGCCGGTCGAGCTGAACGCGGCGCGCAGCACCGTGGCCAGCTTCACCGCATCGCCGTTCTTCAGGTAGACGACGTAGATGTTGCCCATCGGGTTGTCGCCGACCATCGGCTTGTCGAGCTTGTCGATCACCGCCCTGATGTTGGCCATGCGCGCCGGCGTCGAGGCGCGCACGATCAGCGCGTTGCTGCGCGCATCGACCAGGATCGACGAGGTCGCGCCGCCGCCGGGCACGCCGCCCTGCACGCCGCTGCCGCCGTCGCTCAGCCGCTGCACGACGGTCGCGAGGTCGGTGGCCACCGCGTACTTCAGCGGGATGATCTCGACGTCGCCGGAGCTCGGCGTGTCCATCGCGGCGATGATCTTCGCGATGCGCGTCAGGTTGTCGGCGTAGTCGGTGATCACCAGCGTGTTGTTGCCGGGGTTCGCGTTGATGGTGTTGTTCGGGCTGATCAGCGGGCGCAGCACCGGCACCAGGTTGTTCGCGTTCTCGTGGCTGAGCTTGAAGATCTGCGTCAGCACCTGGTCGCCCTGGCGCGACACCGAGCCGACCGAGACGGTGCCCGATTGCAGCTTCGCATCGGCTTCCGGCACGACCTTGAACAGGCCGCCGACCTCGACCACCGTGAAGCCCAGGCCGCGCAGCGCGGCCAGGTAGTTCAGGTAGGCCTCGCGCGGCGTCATCGGCTCTTCGCTGAACAGCGTGATCGTGCCCTTGACGCGCGGGTCGACGACGAACTGCTGCTTCAGGATGGCGCCCATCGCGCGCGACACGCCTTCGATGTCGGCATTGACGAAGTTGAGAGTGACCGGTTCGCCCTTGAAGCGCGACGGCACCGGCGATGCCGGTTGCTGGGCCATCACGGCCGGGAAGGTGCCGAGGTTCGTGGTCAACAGCGCGGCGACCAGCGCGCCGACGAGCGGGCGTCGCGGCTGGAGCAGAGGGAGGTGGCGCTTTTTCATGCTCATCCGATCGAAATGACGGACACGGCGCCGTTGCGCCGCCCGATGATGTTCAGCAGGTTGCTCAGTGCGGCTTCGTCGCCGCTGTTGGCACGGGCCTCGCCGCGAAAGCGCACGCCATTGGCGCCCACGCTGCCGTTGCCCGAGAGTTGCAGGGCGCCGTCGAGCGTCGTCAGGCTCAGCTGCGACGGGCCGCCGCCCGGGTTGCCGGTCAGCGACAGCCGGTAGCTGCCCAGCGTTTCCAGCGTCGACACGCGCGACGCGGCACCGATCAGCTCGACGTCGGCCCGGCCGTTCAGCAGCCAGCGGCCTTGCACCCATTCCATCGTCAACCCCGGCGACACCAGGCGCAGCGCGCCGCCGAGCTGCAAGGTGTTCCACGGCGTGCCCAGGCCGCCGAGCAGCGCGCCCGGCCACTGGCCGGTCCAGCCCGGCTGCGGCATCAGCGTCAGCGACATCCGGCCGAAGCCGGGTTTGATCTGCAGCGCGACGTTGCCGTTCAGGCAGCAGGCCTGGCGCGCGACCAGCTCGAAGCCGAGGCCGCGCAGGCCGAGCGACCAGTCGAGCCGGCCCGGCAGCGCCGCGGCATCGCGGCTGCCGGGGCCGCCGGTCAGCACGACGACCGCGCTGCCCGACCACACGGTGCCGCGCGCATCGGCCAGCAGCACGCGCTGGCCCGAGGCCGATTCGATCGCGCCGGCCAGCCAGCTCGCCGGCGCGAAGGCGACCAACCCGAACAGCAGGCCGAGCACGGTGCCGGCGATGCCCCAGCGCGTGGCGGCGCCGCGCGACTGGTCCCAGGCCAGCTCGGCGAAGGTGGATTCCTGCCAGGCCGACGGGCTCAGGCTGGCCGCGAAACGCCGCTTGCCGACGCGCTTGGGCACGTTGCGGCCGAGCGGGCGCAGGAACGGACGGGTGGCCATCAGGCGCCCCCCCCGAAGCTGACGAGGATCGTGCCGGCGTAGCCCTGCGGGCCGCGCGTCAGCTGCGCATCGACCGGCCGCGCGCGGGCGCCGCTGCGGGCCTCGCCGAGCCAGGAGCGCAGCTTCTCGCCGGAGACGCCGGTCAGCGTCAGCGTCGCGCGGTCGCCCTGCACCGAGATCTTGCCCCTGTCGCCGAGCCGGTCGGTGGCGGACTTGAGCGCCTCGGCCGCCTGCTGCGGCGACACCGGCGCGACGCCGCGCAGCTCGCGCACCTCGCCGGCCAGGCGCTGCATCGATTGCAGCTGGGCGTCGAGCGCATCGAGCGTCGGCGGGGCTTCGCGCAGGACGCGCAAGGCCGGCGCGACCGCGATCATCCAGACGATCAGGATGCCGACGCAGATCATCGCGCCGCCGGCGCCCATGCGCTCGCGCGGGGCCAGGCCGCTCCACACCGTGAGCAACTGGGTGCGGATGGCGGCCAGCGGCGCCGGCAGGGCCAGGCGCGACGGACGGGAAGGGCGTGCGTTGCGGGCAGTACTCACAGCGGGCGTCCTGGCGTCGTGGTGGGTGCGCGGCTGATGGTCAGTCGGCCATCGACCGACTCGACCTGCCAGCCGGCGGGGGTCAACTGGTTGCGGAACTGGTCGATCTGCGGCGGGCTCCAGCCGGCGGCCGCGAGCGTCAGCTTGCCGGGCTCGTACTTCAGCGTCTCGACCGGCGGGCGATCGGGCGGCCACGCGGCGGCGGCCGCCTGCAGCATCGGTTCGAAATCGGTTTCTCCAGGGCGGCCGGCAGCGGCCCGCAGCGTGTCGGTCTCGCGCTGCATCTGGGCCGGCGCGTCGAGCACGGCGCGCACCTGCGGGTAGGCGGTCTGCACCACCGTGACCATCGCCTGCCGGCGCGCCGAGATCGCCGAGCTCTGGTGCGCGGCCCACAGGTTCAGGCCGAGCAGCTGCACGACGACGAGCGTGATCAGCCCGTAGCGCAGCGGCCGCCACGCGGGCGTCAGGAACTTGCGCCAGCTGTCGCGCATCGCACGGGTGCCGCGGTTCTTGCGGGCGAGCGAGAACTGGCGCAGGTTCCACAGCGAGCGTGAGGCCTGCAGCGCGCGCTGCGCCGGCGACATCACGGTGACCGGGTTGCCGAGCCAGYGCTCGGCGGCGGTCGCGGCGGCCGGGGTGGCGCTCCAGCGG
>NZ_JBFULV010000099.1:0-22208 GCF_054049715.1 Rhizobacter sp. P5_C2
GGGCGAGCGCGGCGAGCTGCACGTCGGTGGTGGCTTCGCGCAGCTCGACGTGGATGCCAGGCTCGGCGAGGCGGAAATCGCGCAGCCAGCCCGGCAGCGGCCCGAAGCCGACCGTCGAGACGAAGCCGAGCCGCAGGCGCCCGACCGCCCCGCTGCCGGCCGCGCCGGCGACCGCCGCCAGCGCAGCCGCCTGCTGCAGCAGCTGGCGCACCGGCGACACCAGCGCCTCGCCGGCCGGCGTCAGCGCGACACGGCGCCGCGTGCGGTCGAACAGCGGCGTGCCGAGCCGCGCCTCGATCTGGCGGATCGCGAGCGTCAGCGGCGGCTGCGTCATGTTGAGCTGCTGCGCCGCCCGGCCGAAATGCAGCGTCTCGGCCAGCACCAGGAACTGCCGCCACGCCCGCAGCTCGATGGCCGGCACGCGGAACTCGTCAGCCATCGACGGCACTCATACATCAAACATATCAATCCACCACGCTGGATATATTGGACGACATTCTGCACGCGATCGATACTGGCGCTCCCCCCGAGCATCCGCCAGGAGACACCGCGATGAGCAGCCCCGTCAACCGCCGTTCGAAGAACATCACCGAAGGCGTCGCGCGCGCGCCGAACCGTTCGATGTACTACGCGCTCGGCTACCAGGAAGGCGACTTCAAGAAGCCGATGATCGGCGTGGCCAACGGCCATTCGACGATCACGCCGTGCAACTCCGGGCTGCAGAAGCTGGCCGATGCCGCGGTGGCCGGCATCGAGGAAGCCGGCGGCAACGCGCAGATCTTCGGCACGCCGACCATCAGCGACGGCATGGCGATGGGCACCGAGGGCATGAAGTACAGCCTGGTGTCGCGCGAGGTGATCGCCGACTGCATCGAGACCTGCGTCGGCGGCCAGTGGATGGACGGCGTGCTGGTGGTCGGCGGCTGCGACAAGAACATGCCCGGCGGCATGATGGGCATGCTGCGCGCCAACGTGCCGGCGATCTACGTCTACGGCGGCACGATCCTGCCGGGCCGCTACAAGGGCCAGGACCTGAACATCGTCAGCGTGTTCGAGGCGGTCGGCCAGTTCAGCGCCGGCAACATGAGCGAGGAAGACTTCTGCGAGATCGAGCGCCGCGCGATCCCCGGCAGCGGCTCGTGCGGCGGCATGTACACCGCCAACACGATGAGTTCGTCGTTCGAGGCGCTCGGCATGGCCCTGCCCTTCAGCAGCACGATGGCCAACCCGCACGACGAGACCGCCAACACCGCGAAGGCGGCAGCGCGCGCGCTGGTCGAGGCGGTGAAGGCCGACCTGAAGCCGCGCGACATCGTCACGAAGAAGTCGATCGAGAACGCGGTGGCGGTGATCATGGCCACCGGCGGCTCGACCAACGCGGTGCTGCACTTCCTCGCGATCGCGCATGCGGCCGAGGTCGAGTGGACGATCGACGACTTCGAACGGGTGCGCCGCAAGGTGCCGGTGCTGTGCGACCTGAAGCCCTCGGGCCGGTACCTGGCGGTCGACCTGCACCGTGCCGGCGGCATCCCGCAGGTCATGAAGGTGCTGCTGAAGGCCGGCCTGCTGCACGGCGACTGCATGACGATCACCGGCAAGACGGTGGCCGAGAACCTGGCCGACATCCCCGACGTGCCGCGTGCCGACCAGGACGTGATCCGCACCATCGACAACCCGATGTATGCCGAGGGCCACCTCGCGATCCTGAAGGGCAACCTGTCGCCCGAAGGCTGCGTCGCGAAGATCACCGGCCTGAAGAACCCGGTGATCACCGGCCCGGCCCGCGTGTTCGACGACGAGCAGTCGGCGCTGGCCGCGATCATGGCGCGCAAGATCGTCGCCGGCGACGTGATGGTGCTGCGCTACCTGGGCCCGAAGGGCGGCCCGGGCATGCCGGAGATGCTGGCCCCGACCGGCGCGCTGATCGGCCAGGGGCTGGGCGAGTCGGTGGGCCTGGTGACCGACGGCCGCTTCTCGGGCGGCACCTGGGGCATGGTGGTGGGCCACGTCGCGCCCGAGGCCTATGCCGGCGGCAACATCGCGCTGGTGCACGAAGGCGACTCGATCACGATCGACGCCCACACGCTGACGCTGCAGTTGAACGTCAGCGACGCGGTGCTGGCGCAGCGCCGCGCCGCGTGGACGCCGCCGAAGCCGCGCTACACCCGCGGCGTGATGGCCAAGTTCTTCAAGAACGCGGCCAGTGCCAGCCAGGGCGCGGTGCTCGACAAGATCGACTGACGGGACCGGCCAGTCGCCCCGCGGGGCGACTGGCGCGGCATCAGACTTTGCGCTTCTTGCGGCGGCCGCGGTGGTCCATGCCGAGCTTCTCGAGGCTTTCCTTGCGCCGATTGGCCACGCGCTCGTCCATCTTCTCGATTTCCTTGCGCTTGGTGTAGCCGGTGGCATCGGCGAAGATCCACCAGACGAAGGCCAGGCCGAAGGGCCAGCACATCTTCCACCAGTCGCCCGGCCACACCAAGTCGGCCAGCGGCCCGATGCCTGCGAGGTTCGACAGGATCAGCAGCACCCCCAAAACGACGAAATACATGATCTTCCCTCGGCCTTCCGGCTTGTCCTACGCCAATGCACGGTCAACCGCGCCACGTAGAATTCGTTGAGTTGTCCAGTGATCGAAATGTAATGGATGGCTCCCCACCTCTTCGGAAGGAAATCATGAAGTCGCTGCTTTCGCTGATCGTTGCCCTCTCTGCCCTGGCGGCCGCACCGGCTTTCGCCAACCCGGAGCTGGCGCAGAAGAAGAACTGCATGGCCTGCCACGCCATCGACAAGAAGGTGGTCGGCCCGGCCTACAAGGAGGTCGCGGCCAAGTACGCCGGCCAGAAGGACGCCGTCGACAAGCTGTCGCAGAAGGTGATCAAGGGCGGCGCCGGCGTGTGGGGCGCAGTCCCGATGCCCGCCAACACCCAGGTGTCGGATGCGGAGGCCAAGACCTTGGTCACCTGGATCCTGAGCTTGAAGTGACGCCCTGACCCAGGCAAAGGCCCCGCTCCGCGGGGCCTTCGTTTTTGTAGCCCGAATGCCAATCCGGGTTTCACCCTCAATAAGCCTGCCCCAGCTGCTCGAGGATCGCCGGATTCTCCAGCGTGCTGGTGTCCTGCGTCACCGCCTCGCCCTTGGCGACCGAGCGCAGCAGGCGCCGCATGATCTTGCCGGAGCGCGTCTTCGGCAGGTTGTCGCCGAAGCGGATGTCCTTCGGCTTGGCGATCGGCCCGATCTCCTTGCCGACCCAGTCGCGCAGCTGTTTCGCGATCGCCTTGGCCTCGTCGCCGGTCGGGCGCGGGCGCTTCAGCACGACGAACGCACAGACCGCCTCGCCGGTCGTGTCGTCCGGGCGGCCGACCACCGCGGCCTCGGCCACCAGGTCGATGCAGCTCACCAGCGCCGACTCGATCTCCATCGTGCCCATCCGATGCCCGCTGACGTTCAGCACGTCGTCGATGCGGCCGGTGATCGTGAAGTAGCCGGTCTTCTCGTCGCGGATCGCACCGTCGCCGGCCAGGTAGTACTTGCCCTGGAAATCGGCCGGGTAGTAGCTCTTCCTGAAGCGCTCCGGATCGCCGTAGATCGTGCGGATCATCGCCGGCCATGGCTTCTTGACGACCAGGATGCCGCCCTGCCCGTTCGGCACGTCCTTGCCGGTCTCGTCGACGACGGCGGCGATGATGCCGGGGAACGGCAGCGTGCACGAGCCCGGCACCAGCGGCGTCGCGCCCGGCAGCGGCGTGATCATGTGGCCGCCGGTCTCGGTCTGCCAGAAGGTGTCGACGATCGGGCAGCGGCCGCCGCCGATGTGCTCGTGGTACCACTCCCACGCGGCCGGGTTGATCGGCTCGCCGACCGAACCCAGGATGCGCAGCGAACCCAGTTCGTAGTTGCGCGGGTGCACCGCCGCATTGCTCTCGGCCGCCTTGATCAGCGAGCGGATCGCCGTCGGCGCGGTGTAGAAGATCGAGACCTTGTGGTCCTGGATCATCCGCCAGAAGCGGCCGGCATCCGGGTAGGTCGGCACGCCCTCGAACACGATCTCGGTGCCGCCCAGCGCGAGCGGCCCGTAGGCGATGTAGGTGTGGCCGGTGACCCAGCCGATGTCGGCGGTGCACCAGAAGATGTCGTCGGGCTTCAGGTCGAAGGTCCACTTCGTCGTCAGCGCCGCATGCAGCAAATAGCCGCCGGTCGAGTGCTGCACGCCCTTCGGCTTGCCGGTGGAGCCGGAGGTGTACAGCAGGAACAGCGGGTGCTCCGCGCCGACCCATTCCGGTTCGCAGGTGACCGGCTGCGCGGCGGTCAGCTCGTGCATCCAGCGGTCGCGCGACGCGTCGAACGCGATCGCGCCGCCGGTGCGCTGGTAGACGATCACGCTCTTGATGCTCTCGCAGCCGCCGAGCGCGATCGCATCGTCGACGATCGCCTTCAGCGGCAGCTGCTTGCCGCCGCGCAGCTGCTCGTCGGCGGTGATCACCATCACCGCGCCGGCATCCTCGATGCGGTCGCGCAGGCTCTGCGCCGAGAAGCCGCCGAACACCACCGAGTGGGTCGCGCCGATGCGCGCGCAGGCCTGCATCGCGACCACGCCCTCGACCGACATCGACATGTAGATGACGACGCGGTCGCCCTTCCTGACGCCCTGCGACTTCAGCGCGTTGGCCATGCGGCAGGTCTTCGCGAGCAGGTCGCGGTAGCTGACGCGCGTCACCTGGCCGTCATCGGCCTCGAAGATGATCGCGGTCTTGTCGCCGAGGCCGGCCTCGACCTGCTTGTCCAGGCAGTTGTACGAGACGTTCAGCGTGCCGTCCTCGAACCACTTGAAGAACGGCGCCTGGCTGCTGTCGAGCGTCTTGGTGAACGGCGTCTTCCAGGTGACCATCTCGCGGGCGAGGCGGGCCCAGTAGCCTTCGTAGTCGGCCTCGGCTTCGGCACACAGCTTGTCGTAGGCGGCCATGCCGGACACATGGGCTGCCTTGGCCAGTGCCGCGGGCGGCGGGTAGACCTTGTGCTCGCTCGAACTCATTGCTTGTCTCCTTCAGCGGTTTCCAAATTCTGCTCGCACCATAGACAGCTGCTCTTACGAACGACTGACGAAGGCGCCCGGGGTCTTCACCGATGGTGCGCCCACTACAATTTCCGGCAACCGGACTATCCCTGCACAACCCCATGGCCCAGATCCCCGATCACAGCAACAGCAAGCTGCGCCCCTTGCCCAACCTCATCTTCATGAGCCGTTGGCTGCAGCTGCCGCTGTACCTCGGGCTGATCCTGGCGCAGGCGGTGTACGTGTTCCATTTCTGGGTCGAGCTGGCGCACCTGATCGAAGCGGCCTTCGGCAGCCAGACGGCGCTGCAGGCGGTGTTCAGCGCGGTGGGGGTCAGCGGCGAGGCCGCCAAGGGCACCAAGCTGACCGAGACCACGATCATGCTGGTGGTGCTCGGCCTGATCGACGTGGTGATGATCTCCAACCTGCTGATCATGGTGATCGTCGGCGGCTACGAGACCTTCGTGTCGCGCATGAACCTCGAAGGCCACCCCGACCAGCCCGAATGGCTGAGCCACGTGAACGCGTCGGTGCTGAAGGTGAAGCTCGCGACCGCGATCATCGGCATCTCGTCGATCCACCTGCTGAAGACCTTCATCAATGCCGACGCGCTGAGCGACCGGGTGCTGATCGCGCAGACGGTGATCCACTGCGCATTCCTGCTGTCGGCGATGGCGATCGCGGTGACGGACCGGCTGCTGCCCCAGGGGCCTGCGGATCACTGACCCCGGCGCCCTCCGCCCAGCAACAGCAGCGTGCCGATGACGCCGGCGATCAGCGAGCCGCACAGCACGCCGAGCTTGACCTGCGTCTCGTAGTCGCCGCCCCGGCCCTCGAAGGCCAGCGCGCCGATGAACAGGCTCATCGTGAAGCCGACGCCGCACAGCACGCAGACGCCGAAGAACTGCCGCGTGCTGGCGCCGGCCGGCAACTCGGCACCGGCCAGCCGGATCAGCAACCACGACGCGCCGAACACCCCGATCGCCTTGCCGATCACCAGCCCGGCGGCAATGCCCAGCGGCACCGTCTGCGCGAGCGTCGAGAAGCTCACGCCCTGCAGCGACACGCCGGCATTCGCGAACGCGAACATCGGCAGCACCGCGAAGGCCACCCAGGGGTGCAGCGCGTGCTCGGTCATCTCCAGCGGCGAGTGCCCATCGTCGCCCGCACCCCGCAGCGGGATCGCCAGCGCCGTCGCCACGCCGGCCAGCGTCGCATGCACGCCCGACTTCAGCACGCACACCCAGATCACCAGCCCGACGACGACGTAGGGCCCGACGCTCGTCACCCGGCTGCGGTTCATCAGGAACAGCACGACGCCGCCGGCCAGCGCCGCGCCCAGCATCGCGAGCGACACGTCGGCGGTGTAGAAGAACGCGATCACGACGATCGCGCCGAGGTCGTCGATGATGGCCACCGCCGTCAGGAACACCTTCAGCGAGGCCGGCACCCGCGAGCCGAGCAGCATCAGGATGCCGAGCGCGAACGCGATGTCGGTGGCCGCGGGAATGGCCCAGCCGTGCAGCGCGACCGGATCGTGCAGGTTGATGGCCGCGTAGATCAGCGCCGGCATCGCCATGCCGCCGATCGCCGCGCCGGCCGGCAACAGCGCCTGGCGGGCCGAGGCCAGCTCGCCGGCCAGCATCTCGCGCTTGATCTCGAGCCCGACCAGGAAGAAGAACACCGCCATCCACAGGTCGTTGACCCACAGCAGCAGCGGCTTGGCCAGCACCAGCAGGTCGCCGCCGATGCGCAGCTCGCCCGGCAGGTTCACGAAACGCTGGTAGGCCTCGTGCCATGGCGAATTGCTGACCACCAGCGCGATCGCGGCCGCCAGCGCCAGCACGACGCCGCCGGCCGATTCGGACGCGATGAAGCGCCGGATGCTGTTCAGCATGAGATCTCCCTCGTTCAGTAAAATCGCGGGCACAAGCCATGCCCACCTTGCCCCGCCGTCGGGCATTGTTCCGCAGTTCCGCCCCACTTTCCGGGATAGCCACATGACCTCGATCCGCTACACCGACCTGGTTGACAGCGTCGCCGCCGCATTGCAATACATCAGCTACTACCACCCGGCCGACTACATCGCGCACCTGGCGCGGGCGTACGACGCCGAGCAGGGCCCGGCCGCGAAAGACGCGATCGCGCAGATCCTGACCAACTCGAAGATGTGCGCCGAAGGGCGCCGCCCGATCTGCCAGGACACCGGCATCGTCAACGTGTTCATGAAGATCGGCATGGACGTGCGCTTCGAGGGCTTCCCGTCGGGCGTCGAGGAAGCCGTCAACGAAGGCGTGCGCCGCGGCTACCTCGACCCCGAGAACAAGCTGCGGGCGAGCATCGTGGCCGACCCGCACTTCGAGCGCAAGAACACCAAGGACAACACGCCGGCGGTGATCCACATGAGCCTGGTGCCGGGCAACACGGTCGACATCCAGATCGCGGCCAAGGGCGGCGGCAGCGAGAACAAGAGCAAGTTCGTGATGATGAACCCGAGCGACAGCCTGGTCGACTGGGTGCTGAAGACGGTGCCGACGATGGGCGCCGGCTGGTGCCCGCCGGGCATGCTGGGCATCGGCATCGGCGGCACGGCCGAGAAGGCGATGCTGCTGGCGAAGGAATCGCTGATGCAGGACATCGACATGTACGAGCTGAAGGCGCGCGGCCCGCAGAACAAGCTCGAGGAACTGCGCATCGAGCTGTGCGACAAGATCAACGCGCTGGGCATCGGCGCGCAAGGCCTGGGCGGCCTGACCACCGTGCTCGACGTGAAGATCGCCACCTACCCGACGCACGCGGCCAGCAAGCCGGTCGCGATGATCCCGAACTGCGCGGCCACGCGCCATGCGCACTTCGTGCTCGACGGCTCCGGCCCGGCCTTCCTCGAGGCGCCCAGCCTCGACCTGTGGCCCGACGTGAAGTGGGCGCCCGACTACAACAAGAGCCGCCGCGTCAACCTCGACACGCTGACGCGCGAAGAGGTGGCGAGCTGGAAGCCGGGCGAGACGCTGCTGCTGAACGGCAAGATGCTGACCGGCCGCGATGCCGCGCACAAGCGCATCCAGGACATGCTGGCCAAAGGAGAGAAGCTGCCCGTCGACTTCACCAACCGCGTCATCTACTACGTCGGCCCGGTCGATCCGGTGCGCGACGAGGTGATGGGCCCGGCCGGCCCGACCACCGCGACGCGCATGGACAAGTTCACCGAGATGATGCTGGCGCAGACCGGGCTGATCGGCATGATCGGCAAGGCCGAGCGCGGCCCGACCGGCATCGAGGCGATCAAGAAGCACAAGTCGGCCTACCTGATGGCGGTGGGCGGCGCGGCCTACCTGGTGTCGAAGGCGATCCGCAAGGCCGAGGTCGTCGGCTTCGCCGACCTGGGCATGGAAGCCATCTACGAGTTCGAGATCAGCGACATGCCGGTGACGGTGGCGGTCGATTCCGAAGGCACCTCGGTGCACACGACCGGCCCGAAGGAATGGCAGGCGAAGATCGGCAAGATCCCGGTGGCGGTCGCCTGAGCCATGGGTTGACGTGCACGCCCTGCCCTTCGCGCTGACGAAGATCCAGGCGCCGCGCCCGCGCGGCGAGCACCTGGTCCGGCCGCAGCTCGAAGGGCGTCTCGCTTCTGCCATCGGCCAGGCGAGGCTGATGCTGCTGAGCGCGCCGGCCGGTTTCGGCAAGACCGCGCTGGTGGCGCAACTGCTCGCGTCGCTGGAGCAAGGCCCCAGAGGCGCCGTCGCCTGGATCGCCGCCGACGATGACGACGACCTCGCCCGCTTCGTCGCCTGCCTGGTGGCCGCGCTGGAGCCGCACGACCTGCCGTGGCGCATCTCGCCGCAGGCGCTGGCGACGCTCGGCCCGCAGCCGCGCGGCTCGCGCCGCACCGCCGACGAACTGCTGAGCGCGCTCGGTGGCGCCGACCTGCAGCAAGGGACGGGGCATGGCCTGATCGTGCTGGACGACGCCCACCGCATCGCCGATGCACGCATCTTCGAGCTGCTCGACCTGCTGCTCGAGCATCTGCCCGCGCCATGGACCGTGCTGCTCGCGAGCCGCACCGATCCACCGCTGTCGCTGGCCCGGCTGCGCGCGCAGGGCGAACTGCTCGAGCTGCGCCAGGCCGAGCTGGGCTTTGCCGACGACGAGGTGCGCGCATTCGCGGCCGGGCGCGGCGCCGGCACGGAACTCGCGCAATCGCTGATCGAGCGGCTGCAGGGCTGGCCGGCCGGCATCCGCCTGAGCCTCGATGCGGCCACGCTCGCCGGCCCGCGCGCGCCGGCGGCGCTCGGCCAGCGCCACCTGTTCGACTACCTCGCCAGCGAGGTGCTGGCCGACATGCCGGACGGGCTGCGCCGCTTCCTGCTGCAGACCTCGGTGCTGGCCGAGCTGGAGGCCGGCCGCTGCGCCGCGCTGACCGGCGACCCTCAGGCCGCCGACAAGCTCGACGACATCGAGCGCCGCGGCCTGTTCGTCACCGTGCTTGACGGGCCGCAGCTGACGCTGCGCCTGCACGACCTGTTTCGCGATTTCCTCGAAGACCGGCTGCGCCAGGAATCGCCCGAAGCACTCACCGGCCTGCTGCAGCGCGCCGCCGACACCGAGCCCGACGACGCACGCCGCATCGCCTACCTGCAGCGCGCCGGCGACTGGGCGGCGGCCGAGGCCGCGCTGAACGCCGTCGCCCGCGGCTGGCTCACCGACGGCCTGCTGACGCAGACGCAGCGGCTGCTGGCGCAGTTTCCGCCTGCGTGGCGCGAGCGTTCGTCGCCGCTGATGCTGCTGCAGGGGCTGGCCGCGTGGGCGCGCTGGGAGTTCCTGGCGATGGCCGGGCACTTTCAGCAGGCGCTGCGCCTGGCCGAGCAGCAAGGCCTGGCCGACCAGGCACAGCGGGCGCGCGCGTACGTCGCGTTGAGCCTGTGCCAGGTCGACCAGCGCGACGAGGCGGCGGCCCTGCTCGCCGAGCTGCGCGCGCAGCCGTTGCCGCGCGAGGCCGAGGTCACGACGCTGACCGCCAGCCTGTGGCACGCCGGCGACTACGGGCCGGTCGCGCCATCGGCCGGCTACATGGCGCGGCGCAACGAGCTGCTGGCCGATTGCAGCGACATCGGCCTGTGGTACCAGGCGACGCCGAACCCGCGCGACGTGACGCTGCCCGGCGTCGCACCGGCCCTGACGCTGTTCGTCGAACGCGCGTTGCGCCTGGCGCCCGAGCACCCGACCGCGATGAGCGCGATCGCGTGGCTGCTGCACGGGCTGATCGCGCTGTGGCATGGCGACGCAGCGCGTGCCGCCGAGCGGCTGGCGCGCGCGGACGAAGAGGCGCGCTGGCTCGGCAGCCCGCGCAACGTCTGCACGATGCTGGCGCTGGCGCGCGGCATGCTGCACGCGCTGCGCGGCGACGTCGATGCGATGCGCGCGGCGGCGGCCCACCTGCTGGCCGATCCCGATCAGGAACCGCCGAGCGCGCGCCGCGAGAAGCTGCGCCGCAACATGCAGTTCCAGGCGCTGCGGCTCGCGATGATCGCCGACGACGCCGAACGCGCCGGCGCGCTGGTCGCCACGCTGGGCGCGCCCGACCTGCTGGTCTCCACGCGCATCGCGCAACGTGCGCGAGAACTGGCGCTGCCGGCCTTCGCGGCCGAGTTGGCCGAGCGCTGGCCGCAGGTGGTCGAATGCTGGCAGGCGGCGCTGCAGACGCCGGATGCGCTCGAGTGGTACGGGCTGCTGACCGAAGGGCGGCTGCGGCTGGCTGCGGCGCTGGTGCGGCTGGGGCGGCAGCGCGAGGCAGCGCCCCTGGTCGAAGCTGCGGTACTGCGCTGCGCGAGCGATGGCTGGATCGGCTCGGCCTTGCTGGCCGGCCCGCGCGCGCTGGCACTACTGGCGCACGGCGGGCTGGTGCTGAGCGCCGGCGCGCAAGCGGCGCTCGCGAACTGGCTGGACAGCGCGGAGCGGCTGCGTGGGCATCAACCGCCGCGCGCCGAGATCGCACCGGGGACGCCCGTCCTCGCGCCCGCCGCACCGGTGGCCGGCCCAGGCCCGCTGGCCGTCCTCAGTACCCGCGAGCGCGAGGTGCTGGAACGCCTGGCCGCCGGCGACAGCAACAAGCTGATCGCGCGCGCGCTCGAACTGAGCCCGCACACGGTGAAGCGGCATGTCGCGAACATCCTCGACAAGTTGGGGGCTCAGACGCGCGGCCAAGCGGCTGCGCGCTGGCGCGATCTGCAAGCCGCTGCGAAGGACGGGGCCATCGTCAGTTGATCCGTGATGGAACCGAAGCGCACCGGCGGAACACTCAAGCCAGTGTCCATTCGATGAGCTTTACGCCGAACTGATGAAACGCATCGCGAATGCGCCTTCGGGCAATCTCTATCCCTACTGTCCAGGCAGGCAGGACTTCGAGGACGTGCTGCAGGAAGTGATCGCCGGAATGGCCCACGTCGACACGTCCCAGGAAGACCTTTGCGTGCGCAATTTCCAGTCCCGTGTGATCGTGCCCGACCCTCGCACCAATGCGGACAAGGCCCAGCTCGTGCTGCGGTGGTGTGTCAACAACGGGCTCGGCGAACAGTTCCGGGAGGCGCTCAAGACCTACGGTGCCCTGGCGCCCCGTCGAGAGGGGGGCGACTGGCTCGAAAGCGTCGACCTCACGATCGGCGGCATCGCCCCGGAAAAACTCCCTTTCTTCATCGCCGTCCTGCCCCACTGCCCGCAGATCAAAGGCATCGACCTGCCGATCCCTGCGACCTCCGAGCAGGCCGCCGCGCTCGCCGATGCGTTGGCACGCAACAGCGGCTTGAACCGGCTTGAACTGCATGCGTCCGAGACAGCTCCGCTCGATTCCACCGCGTTGTTCCAGCTGTTTTCGCACCCTGCGAAACGCGCCGGCACGTTGAAGGAGTTTCGAATCCACGTGAAGGATGAGCCGGCCGGTGACACGGATTGGGTGCAGGCCTTGTGCGAGGCGATAGCGACACGTCTGCAGACCGAATCGGCGCAGCTGACCCTGCCCTGGACCAGCACGCGACTGACAGCACTGTTTGACGCGATCGCCGGAGCCTGCCCGCTGAAGTCGCTGTCGTTCCCTGGCTGCTCCTTCGACGAGGACATGGTCGATGCAGTGATCACGACCCTCGGGCACAACCAATCATTGACCCAGCTGGACCTCGGCGATACGCCGCGCACGGCCGGCCAGCGTGACAAGATCGACACAGTGCTCTGGAACAACCGGAACACCGTGGCATGGGAATACCTCAGCGGGACCGGACGGGTTTGAGCGCCTGGCGCACCCCCCCTCACACCACCACCGGCTCCGGCTCCAGCCGGATCCCGAAGCGCCCGTACACGCTCTCCTGGATCGCGCGCGCCAGCGTCACCACCTCGGAGCCGATCGCGCCGCCGCGGTTGACGATCACCAGCGCCTGCTTCTCGTAGACGCCGGCGCGGCCGATGCTCTTGCCCTTCCAGCCGCAGGCGTCGATCATCCAGCCGGCGGCCAGCTTCACGCTGCCGTCGGGCATCGGGTAGTGCACGATCTCCGGATCGCGGCCGATGATGTCGCGGCACTGCTCGGGCGTCACCACCGGGTTCTTGAAGAAGCTGCCGGCGTTGCCGACCAGCGCCGGGTCCGGCAGCTTCGCGCGGCGGATCGCGCAGACCCAGTCGAACACCTGCTGCGGGCTCGGCTCGTGGATGCCGGTCTCGGCCATCTTGCGTTCAAGCTCCAGGTAGCCGAGCACCGGCTGCCACGGCTTGGGCAGCCGGAACCGCACCCGGGTGATCACGCTGCGGCCGGCCAGCGAGTGCTTGAAGACGCTGTCGCGGTAGCCGAAGGCGCAGATGCCGCTCGCGAGCGTCACGCTGCGGCCGGTGACCAGGTCGACGGCGTCCAGCGATTCGAAGCGGTCTTTCAGCTCGATGCCATAGGCGCCGATGTTCTGCACCGGCGACGCGCCCACCGTGCCGGGGATCAGCGCCATGTTCTCGAGGCCCGGCCAGCCCTGGGCCAGCGTCCACGCGACGAACTCGTGCCAGTTCTCGCCGGCGCCGGCCTCGACGATCCAGGCCGTGTCGGTCTCGCGCAGCAACGCCCGGCCCTTCACCTCGACTTTCAGCACCACCTGCGGCATGTCGCGCGTCAGCACGATGTTGCTGCCGCCGCCCAGCACGAACTTCGGGGCGAGCCCGAGCTGGGGGTGGTCGACGACGCGGCGCACGTCGGCATCGGCCGCAATGCGCACCAAAGTGTGTGCGACAGCCGGCAGTCCGAAGCTGTTGTAGGGTTTCAGGCTCACGCCCGACTCGATTTGCATGCGAGAATTTTCGCTGATCCAGCGAGGAATTACCGACCATGCCCAGCTTCGATGCCGTACTCGACCCCAACCTTGTCGAAGTGCGCAATGCCGTGGACCAGACCGCCAAGGAAATCGGCACCCGTTTCGACTTCAAGGGCTCGTCGGCCCGTGTCGAATTGAAAGAGAAGGAACTGACCGTCTACGCCGACAGCGACTTCCAGATCGGCCAGGTGATGGACATCCTGCTGGCCAAGCTCACCAAGCGCAGCGTCGACATCCGCTTCCTCGACCGCAGCGCGAAGATCGAGAAGATCGGCGGCGACAAGGTCAAGCAGTTGATCACCGTCAAGAACGGCATCGACAGCGACACCGCGAAGAAGATCCAGACGCTGATCAAGCAGAGCAAGATGAAGGTGCAGGCCGCCATCCAGGGCGACACGGTGCGCGTCACCGGCGCCAAGCGCGACGAGTTGCAGGCCGCGATGGCGCTGATTCGCAAGGAAGTGCCCGACGCGCCTCTGAGTTTCGACAACTTCCGCGACTGATGCGCCGCGCTCTCGCAGCAGTCGCGGTGGCGGCCGGCGCGCTGTGCGCCACGGCCGCCTGCGCGCAGGCGGTGTCGCTCAGCGGCTCGCTGGGTGACAAGGCGCTGCTGATGATCAACGGCGCGCCGCGCACCGTGGCCGTCGGCAGCACCGTGCAAGGCGTCAAGCTGATCAGCATGGCGGGCGGCGAGGCGATCGTCGAGGTCGGCGGCGAGCGCCAGCAGCTGCGGCTCGGCGGTGTGCAGGTCAGCCTGGGCGCGGCGCCGGTCGAGGGCGGCGGCAGCCGCATCGTGCTGCCGGCTGGCCCGGGCGGCCATTTCTTCACGCAGGGCTCGATCAACGGCAAGGCGGTCGTGTTCGTCGTCGACACCGGCGCCACCACGGTGACCATCGCGCAGTCCGAAGCCGATTCCATCGGCCTCAAGTACCGCGAGGGCCAGCGCGGCATGGTCAGCACCGCGAACGGGTCGGTGCCGTCCTACCGGATCACGCTGGCTTCGGTGCGCATCGGCGACGTGCAGGTCTACAACGTCGACGCCGTCGTGCTGCCCGCATCGATGAGCCAGGTGCTGCTCGGCAACAGCTTCCTGACACGCTTCCAGATGAAGCGCGACAACGACACGATGACGCTCGACAAGAAGCCCTGACCGACCCTCACTCGGGAGGCCGGGCGAACGCGAAGCTGACCAGCGCCACCACCCCGAGCACCGCCAGCAACAGCAGCAACTCGCGGTAGCCCGGCAGCGCCAGCAGCAGCCACGCCGTCAGCACCGGCGCCGCCGCACGCGACAGCAGCGCGATCGCCGACATCGCGCCGCCGATGCGCCCGACGTGCGCGCGGCCGAAGTACTCCGGCACCAGGTTGCCGCGCACGATCGTCACCAGCCCGTTGGCAATGCCGAACAGCACCGCGAACACGATCAGCGCCGCCAGGTTCTCGGCCAGCGCGAAGATCGCGAACGACAGCGGCAGGCCGCCCAGCACCGCCAGGCCCAGCCCACGCGGCGTGACGCGGCGCCCGAACGCGAGGAACACCAGGCGCCCCGCCACCTGCGCCGGGCCGATCCAGGTCAGCACGGCGAGTGCCTGCACCTCGCTGCGCCCCTTCGACGCGAAGATCGGCATCACGTGCGCCCACAGCGTCGCGGCCGCGAACGAGTACAGCGTGAAGGTGCCGGTCAGCAACCAGAACGACCGGTGGCGCAGCGCCTCGTGCAGCGTCGCATCGTCGGCGGCGTCGTGCGCGCCGCGCGGTGCGTGCGGCGGATCGCTGCCCCGCAGCGCCCATGCATGCAGCGGCGCGACGCCCAGCAGCAGCACGCCGCCGATCGCCGCCAGCGCGATGCGCCAGCCCCATGCATGGACAAGCCAGGCCGCGACCGGGAACGACAGCGTGCTGGCAAACCCGCCGACCAGCGTCAGCGACGTGATGCCGTCGCGGTAGCGCTCCGGAAATCGTTTGGTCAGCACGGTGAAGGCCGGCTCGTACAGCGTCATTGCCATCGCCGCGCCCATCAGCGCCCACGCGGCGTACAGCGTGGCCGGCTGCTCCACCTGCGACCACAGCAGGAAGCCGGCGCCGGCGAGCGCCGCCCCGAGCGTCATCACGCCGCGTCCATGCCCGCGGTCGATGGCCGCGCCGGCCGCATAGCTGCTCGCGCCCCACACCGCGAGGCCGAGCGTGAAGGCGCCCATCAACACGGGTTTGCTCCACCCCAAGGCCTGCTGCATCGGCAGCACGAACGACGAGAATGCGTAGTACAGCGCGGCCCAGCTCACCAGCTGGCCGGCAGCCAGCGCGGCCACGGTGGATCGATAGGAAGAAGTCACCGCGGGATTATCGGTAGGCCCGTTGTCGCCGCAGGGACATCCCGCAAACGCACGACCGTGCTAAAACGCGGCCGACTGGAGACACGACGATGGATTTGAACTTCACGCCCGAAGAGCAGGCCTTCCGACAGCAGATCCGCGGCTGGGTGGCCGAGAACCTGCCGAAGGACATCAGCCACAAGGTGCACAACGCGCTGCGGCTGTCGAAGGACGATCTGCAGCGCTGGGCCCGGATCCTCGGCAAGCAGGGCTGGCACGGCTGGGCCTGGCCCACGCAGTTCGGCGGCCCGGGCTGGAACGCGATCCAGCGCCACCTGTTCGAAGAAGAATGCGCGCTGGCCGGCGCGCCGCGCGTGGTGCCCTTCGGCCCGGTGATGGTGGCGCCGGTGATCATGGCTTTCGGCTCGCCCGAGCAGCAGAAGCGCCACCTGCCCGGCATCATGAGCGGCGACGTGTGGTGGAGCCAGGGCTACAGCGAGCCGGGCTCGGGCTCCGACCTCGCGTCGGTGAAATGCCGCGCCGAGCGCCGCGGCGACTACTACGTCGTCAACGGCCAGAAGACCTGGACCACGCTCGGCCAGTACGGCGACTGGATCTTCTGCCTGGTGCGCACCAGCACCGAAGGCAAGCCGCAGACCGGCATCAGCTTCCTGCTGATCGACATGAAGAGCCCCGGCATCACGGTGCGGCCGATCATCACGATGGACGGCGAGCACGAGGTCAACGAGGTCTGGTTCGACAACGTCGAGGTGCCGGCGGACAACCTGGTCGGCGAGGAGAACAAGGGCTGGACCTACGCCAAGTACTTGCTGGCCCACGAGCGCACCAACATCGCCGACGTGAACCGCTCGAAGCGCGAGCTGGAGCGGCTCAAGCGCATCGCGAAGGCGGAGAAGGTGTATGACGACGTGCGCTTCCGCGACGAGATCGCGAAGCTGGAGGTCGACATCGTCGCGCTCGAGATGATGGTGCTGCGGGTGCTGAGCGGCGAGAAATCCGGCAAGCAGTCGCTCGACGTGGCCGGTTTGCTGAAGATCCGCGGCAGCGAGATCCAGCAGCGCCTGACCGAGYTGCTGATGCTGGCGGCCGGGCCGTACAGCGTGCCCTTCATCCACGACGCGATGGAAGCCGGCTGGCAGGGCGACCACGTCGGTGCGGCCTACTGCGCGCCGCTGGCGGCGACCTATTTCAATGTGCGCAAGACGACCATCTACGGCGGCAGCAACGAGGTGCAACGCAACATCGTCGCGCAGACGGTGCTGGGCTGAGGACACGACATGGACTTCGACTTCTCCGACGATCAAGAGATGCTGCGCGACTCGGTGCGCAAGTGGGTGGCCAAGGGCTACGACGCCGAGCGCCGCAAGCGCATCGTGCAGGCCGGCGGCTACTCGCGCGAGGCCTGGCGCGAGATCGCCGGCCTCGGGCTGACCGGGCTGTTCGTGCCCGAGGCGCAGGGCGGCATGGGCTTCGGGCCGACCGACGCGATGGTGGTGATGGAGGAACTCGGCCGTGGCCTGGTGCTGGAACCCTATGCGCAAGGCGCGCTGATCGCCGGCGGCGTGCTGTCGGCCTGCGCGCAGCAGCCGGCGATCGACGGCTGGCTCGAGAAGATCGCCGGCGGCGACGCGCTGGTCGTGCTGGCGCACCAGGAGCGCGGGGCGCGCTACCGGCTGGCGCATGTCGAGACCTCGGCGAAGGCCACCGGCAGCGCCTGGACGCTGAACGGCGCCAAGAGCGTCGTGCCGGCCGGCGACCAGGCGGATGCGTTCATCGTGCCGGCACGCGTGTCGGGCGCGGTCGACGACCCGGCGGGCATCGCGCTGTTCCTCGTCGAGCGCCGCGCCACCGGCGTGAAGACGCGCGGCTACGGCGGCGCCGATGGGGCGCGCGCCGCCGAGCTGGCGCTGGCCGATGCGCCGGCCATGCTGCTGGTGCCGGCCGGCGGAGCCACCCACGCGGGCCACGCGGCGCTGGAATACGCGGTCGACATCGGCATCGCCGCGCTGTGCGCCGAAGCGGTCGGCGCGATGGACCGGCTGGTCGCGGTGACCGTCGAGTACATGAACACCCGCAAGCAGTTCGGCGTCGCGATCGCGAGCTTCCAGGCGCTGCGCCATCGCATCGCCGACGTGAAGATGCAGCTCGAACTCGCGCGCTCGATGAGCTACTTCGCGACGCTGAAGATGAACGAGCCGCCCGCGGCACGCCGCCGCGCGCTGGCGCAGGCCAAGTACCAGCTCGGCGTCTCGATGCGCTTCGTCGGCCAGCAGTGCATCCAGCTGCACGGCGGCATCGGCGTCACCGACGAGTACATCGCCGGCCACTACTTCAAGCGGCTGACGGTGATGGAGCTGAGCTTCGGCGACACGCTGCACCAACTCGGCGAAGTCTCGGACCGCATGCAGGACACGGCGGGCGTCTTCGCCTAGGGCCTGTCAACAGGACCTAGGGCACGACCCGGCCGAACAGATCCATCGGGTGGCTGTCGTCGGCGCCGACCGCCCCGATGGCCGTGCCGGCGCCATCGGCGGGGTCGCCCGCATGGATGAGCGGGCTGCCCGCGGCCGGCCGGTAGATCTGCCGGTAGCGAGACAAAACCTGCCCTGTCGTGTAAAGGCCCAGCCAGACGCAGCCCTTCGACACCCGGTACGGCATCTCGGCTTGGCCTGACAGCCGGGGGTTCGCCTGCACGTCGTGCACCCCCGCCGGGTTCTGCACCATGCCCGGCAGATAGCGCGCCGAATTCGGCGCCAGCGGATTGAACCAGCCGTTGTAGTCGGCCGAGACCACCCGCGGGCTGGCCACGGCGCCGCTGTCGGTCGATACCAGGGCCTTGCCGAAACTGGCCGGCACCTCGCTGAACGCGGTGAACAGGTTGTTGCGGATCGAGCTGAACACCGAGCCCGCGCCGATGTTGAACACCGGCGCGTCGTAGGCGCCGGCCGAACCACCGGCATCGAAGCTGTTGTTGTGGATGTCGAGGCCGCTCTCCCCGCCGTAGACCATGATGGCGCCGTCGTATTGGGTGTTGGTGCCGCTGGCATGCGCGAAGACGTTGTGGTGAATCCTGGTACCGCTCGCCGAGCCGCGCCAGAAATTGTGTCCGCTGTCGATGGCCAGGTTGTAGCGAAACTCGCCGCCGAAATTCTGGATCGGCCACGAGCCGCCATGCACCACGTTGTGCTCGGCCAGTTCGTTGCCGGAGCTGCCTTGCAACCAGAGATTGAAGCCCTGGCTGAACCCGCCGTGGTAGTCGTGCAGGAGGTAGTTGCCTTGCACGGTGTCGTTCGACGAGTCGTGGAGCTGCAGCACCGCCCTCACCCCCATCAGGACATTGCCCTGCCCTGCAAGCAGGCCGCCGATCTGCCAGCCATTGCCGCTCACCAGCAGCATGCCGCCACCGATGCGGTTGCCCTGCAGGACCTTGCCGCCGGACGTGTTGCCGGCCAGTTCGAGGACGACCGGCACCGACGGGTCGCTCGACACATAGGTGATCAGGTTGTTGGCGCGAAGCTCGTTGTTCTTCACCGTCATCGTGCCACTGCCCTGGGCGCTGAAGCGCATCGCCCCGGTGGCCTCGAAGACCGAGTCTTGAATCGCCACCGAGCCCGTGGTCGCGATGTCGATGCCCAGGGCACTGAAACTGCCCAGCCCGCTGACATGCGCATTCTGGATGTGCACGCGGCCCGAATAGCCTGCGCCGGCAAGCACCTTGAAGCCGTTGCCGATGACGGTCTTGTCCGTCCAGTCGAGGCCGGCCGAGCCGCTCAGCACCAGGTCTTGCATCAGCGTGACCGTGCCGCCGTGCACGGGCGGGGCATCGACATGGATGGTGATGGGGGTCGGCCCGTTGACCTGCGTGCCGCCGGCGCCGGTGGCCGGGTCGTACGGCACATGGCCGACGGTCAGCACATGCTCGCCCTGCGAGAGGCCGGCGGGCAGCCGCAGCTCCCAGAGGTTGAAATCGGTGGCACTCGGCAAGGCCGCGCCGACCAGTTGCCCGTCGACATAGAAGTTCTCCCGGGTTCCGGGGCAGACGTAGGGCGGGTGTCCGGGTGGGCACAGGTAGGCATTCGGATCCCGCGCATCGGCCAGGATGCGCAGCGGCGCGCCGGCCGTGAAGTGCATGTGCGGCGCGGGGCTCTTGATGCGTGTCGCGCTGGCTCCACTCTCGTTCCAGATCGGCTCGATGGGGTCGGAGAAGCAGGCCTCCGCGGGCGCGGGCGCGGGCGCGGGTGCCGGTGCGGGTGCGGGTGCGGGTGCGGGTGCGGGTGCCGGTGCCGGTGCCGGTGCCGGTGCCGGTGCTGGCGCTGGTGCCGGTGCGGGCGCGCCGATCGGTGGTGATGCCGATGGCGCGGGCGCGTCATCCGATGCGCCGCTGCCGCATGCACCCAGCAACAGCACGGCGGCGAACAGCCCGCTCAGCGTCGGCATCGTTCCGCGAAGGCCTTGCATGGCTCAATTGGCCAGCCTGGGCGGTGCTTGAACGGTCGTCGGCAACGCCCCGCTGAAGGTGACGGTGCCCGCCTGGTTGCGGATCTCCAGCGTGCCACCGGTGCCGTCGGTGCTGAAGCGCGCGGTCGCCACGCTGCCGTTGGCCAGCGTGACCTGTGCCCCGGTCTGGCCGGCCGCGTCGGAGCGGGTCGCGGCGGTGAAGGCGTGGTCGGCGCCCAGCACGTTGAGAAACACCGACGCATTGCCGTTCGAATCGGCCACGTCGACGCGCGAACCGGCATTCATGTCGTCATCGGCCGTGGGCCACGAGATCGCCTGCGAGGCGAGCCCGGTGGGAGCGAGGCGCACCACGTCGAGCTGGTTGCTGCCGCTCATCGCGGTGATGCGGTCGCCCGAGAGCGTCGGCGTGCCCGGCAGATTCAGCGTCCAGATGCGGCTGATGCCGCTGCCGCTGGTCTGCACGCGGTCGAGGATCACGAGCGTGGCGGGCTTGATGAACAGAAACTCGCGCTCCACCTTCGCCACCACCGCCTTGCCGCCGTACATCGGTGTGACCCGCGCCAGGCCATAGGCGTAGACGGGCGTGTCGGCCAGGGCTTGCATCGCGCAGCTGGCGCCGTAGGTCTGCTCCAACAGCTTGCCGTTCTGCTCGATGCGCACCAGGTTGTGCGGCGTCTCGTACTGGGCCAGGCCCGAGTGCGAATCGATGTTTTCATCGAAGGCGAGCCAGTTGCCCTTGAACATCACGAAGCTGCCCTGGTCGTGGTGGGCATGGCTCTCGGTGTAGGGGCCGCAGATCAGGTTGGCATAGGTGGCATCGCCGGCCCAGGCCGAACGCATCGAGAACTGGCCGGTGCCGCTGCCCCAGTGGGCGGTGGGCAGGCGGCTCAGCGGCTGTGCGGCGATGTCGGACTGGTCGTACAGGTAATCGACCCAGTACTCGAAGGCATTCGCCATGCGTGGTACCGACGACTGCGCCAGCAGCGACTTGGAGACGCCCGCCATCACGTCAGACGGGTACAGGCGCGACAGCACCTCGAGGTACTGACGGTGGTAGTCGAACAGCGCGGCCGTCGAGTCGCGCGAATGGTCGCCGGTCGGCGAGATGCGGTCCAGGGTCGGCACGATGTCATGCATGAACTTGTCGAACGACGCGAGCGTGTGCGGGGTCGCGTCCGCGATGCGCTCGCCGGTGGATTTTTCCCACAGGTGGTAGAGGTCGAACAGGCCGTTCATTGCCGTGCCGTAGCCGGTGCCTTCGCGCGAGCCGCCGCCCTGCAGGTCGCGGGTGAAGGTCGGCACGAGCTGGTTGGCGATCTTCTCGGTGCGGAACTTGTCCAGCCAGGTCGAGGCCTGCGTGTTTTCGCCGTAGGTGGCGAGGCCGAGCAGCATGGTCGCGCGCAGGAACGAGTAGTAGTAGTTGTTCGATGGGTTGTCGACCGACCAGCCGCTCCAGGCGTAGGTGGTGTTGCCCCATCTGGCCTGCGTGTGGTTCCACACGTTCCAGACCGCCTGGTTGCCGTAGGTGGCCCAGCGCGTGCGCTGGGTCGCCGTCATCTGCGAGCGGCACCAGTCGTACACCATCGCCATGTTGCCGATCGTGCCGCCGACATCGAGGTAGCTGTCGCCGGCCACCGTTGCAGCCGCATTCCTGCTGATCAGCGCTTCTTCGGATTGCACGAAGATCTCGGTCTGGTCGACCGCGTACTGGCAGTAGGACGCCTTGCCCGTCACCTGGGACAACAGCGCCGCCTGCCAGGGGCCGAACAGATAGATGTCGGCACCGGCGATCTGCGAATCGACCATGTTCTTGAAGCGCGTCGCCGACGCCGTGTTGCTGGTCAGAGCGGTGCGCAGGCGGGCCAGCGTCGGCGCATCGGAGATCAGGATGCGCGGCGATCCGAGCGGCGCGATCGTGATGGGCAAGGGCGTGGGTGCCGGTGCCGGTGCGGGTGCGGGTGCCGGTGCGGGTGCAGGCGCAGGCGCGGGCGTCGGTGCGGGTGCGGGTGCGGGTGCGGGTGCGGG
>NZ_JBFULV010000100.1:0-22173 GCF_054049715.1 Rhizobacter sp. P5_C2
GCGCCTGCGCGACACGCTCGAGCGCCTGGCGCGATCCACGCTGCCGGTGCACCGGCGGCTGCAGCTCGCGGCGGCCGGCGCGCACCGGCTCGACAGCGGCACCCTCATCCCGCAGGCGCTGGGCGCGACCGACGCGTCGCTGCGCTCGCGCGCGCTGCGTGCCGTCGGCGAATGCAAGCGCCGCGACCTGTCGGCCGCCGCGCAAGCCGGCCTGGCGGATGGCGATGCCGGCTGCCGCTTCTGGGCCGCCTGGTCGCTGGTCGTGCTCGGTGAACCGGGCGCCCCGACGCGCCTGTTCGAATCCGGCGCGAACCTGCCCGGCCGCACCCGGCTCGCGATCGAGCACGCCGTGCGGGCCGATGACATGCAGGCCGGGCGCGAACGGGTGCGGGCATTCGCCGCCGACCCCGCGAGCCGGCGCGAAGGCATCGTCGCGGCCGCCGCGCTCGGCGATCCGGCGGCAGTGCCGTGGCTGCTGCAGGCGATGGCCGATGCGCGCTTCGCGCGCGTTGCCGGCGAAGCGTTCACGATGATCACCGGCGCCGACCTGGACGAACTCGGCCTCAAGCGCGATGCGCCGGCAGCACCGGCCGAAGCCGCCGATCCCGCTGAACCTGTCGATCCCGATCACCCCGATGACGACGAGCTGCCATGGCCCGACGTCGACGGCCTGGCTGCCTGGTGGCACGGCCACCGCTCGGCCTTCGAACCCGGGCAACGCTTCCTCGCCGGTCAACCGGTGGCGGTGCAGCCCCTGCTGACGGTGCTCGCCAACGGCTACCAGCGGCAGCGCGCCGCGGCGGCCTTCGAACTGGCACGCCTGGTGCCGGGCGCGTCGCTGTTTGCCGTCGCGGCACGGGCCGATTGGCAACAGCGCAAGCTCGAGCGACACCGGCGGGCCGCATGAGATTCACCAACGACAGCCACCTGCCGGCGAAGTGGACCAGCGGCTACGACCGCGACGCCCGCGAGCTGCTGATCGTGGTCGTCAAGGCCACCTACGAGCTGCCGGCCCCCGGCGACGAGCCGCGGCTCGCGCGGCAGCAGGTGCCGCTGGTCGAGGCGGACGAGTTCACCGGCGAGCCCGGCCTCAGCGCGCCGCGCTACGAGACCGACTTCGCGCACCGCAAACCCGCCTGCGACGTGCTGCTCAACGGGCAGGCTCATGCGCCGCCGGGCCGGCGCGTCTCGCAGCTGGCGGTGGGGCTGCAGGTCGGATCGCTGGTCAAGCAGTTCAACGTCGTCGGCGATCGCCGCTGGCACAAGCGGATCCTCGGCGTCGTCACCGCGACCTCGCCCGAGCCGTTCGAGACGATGCCGGTCGGCTACGACCACGCGTGGGGCGGCACCGACCGCACCGAAGAAGCGTCCGGCGGCGAGGTGGCCAGCGTGCTGGCGAACCCGGTCGGGCGCGGCTTCATGAAGCACACCCGCGAGATCGACGGCCTGCCGCTGCCCAACACCGAAGAGATCGGCCGCAGCGTGACCGACCACCACGGCGACTACCTGCCGATGGCCTTCTCGCCGGTCGGGCGCAACTGGTTCCCGCGCCACCGGTGGGCCGGCACCTACGACGACGCGTGGATCGAGGAGCAGGCCCCGTTCTGGCCGGACGATTTCGACGACCGCTACTTCCATGCCGCGCCCGCCGACCAGGTGATTCCCCACCCGGTGGGTGGCGAGCAGGTGGTGCTGCGCAACCTGACGCCCGACGGGCTGCGGGCGTTCCGGCTGCCGGTGCACCCGATGCCGGTGCTGTTCGCGCCGTACCGCGGCCGCGACCTGCGCCGCGATGCGCAGATCGACACCATCGTCATCGAGCCGGAGCTGAACCGCTTCTGCCTGACGTGGCGCGTCACGCTGCCGCTCGGCAAGAGCGTGTTCGACGTCAAGGAAGTGATCGTCGGCGAGAAGTCCGACGACTGGCACCGGGCCCGGCGCTTCCCCGGCAAGACCTACCACCGCAGCCTGGCCGATGCGGTGGCGGCGCGCCGCTCGGCACGAAGGGAGCGCCCATGATGGTGCTCGCGAGCGGCATGGTCACCGCGCTGGGCTACAACGCGCCGTCGACGCTCGCCGCGCTGCGCGCCGGCGTCAGCGCGGTGCAGGCGACGCGCTGGGTCGACACCCAGGACGGCCAGCCGATCCGCGGCGCGCGCGTGTCGCTGCCGCACTGGTGGGAAGGCACCGGCAAGCTGGCCGAGCTGGTGGCGCCGGCCATCCATGAATGCCTCCAGGCCCTGCCCGCGGACGCCCATGCGCGCGTGCCGCTGTTGCTCGGCGTGTCGAGCGCCGCCCGCCCGGGGCGGCCGGCCGATCTCGACGCCCGGCTGCTGGGCGAGGTCCATCGCCGGCTCGAGCGGGCGCCGCATCCGGCCTCGCGCCTGTTCGCCGGCGACCAGATCGGCTGCATGCAGGCGCTGCTGCAGGCGGAGCAACTGCTGGAGACCGGCCACGCCGATCACGTCGTCGTGGCCGGTGTCGACAGCTTCCTGAGCGCGGGGACGCTCGAAGCCTACGAGCAACGTCGGCGGCTGCTGACCCCAGCCAACTTCAACGGTTTCCTGCCGGGCGAGGCCGGCTGCGCCGTGCTGCTCGCGCGGCGCGGTGCGGCGGCGCCCGATGCCTTGCACATCGCCGGCTGGGGGCTGGCGCGCGAAGCTGCGACGATCGAGGACACGCAGCCGCTGCGGGCGCGCGGGCTCACCGCGGCGATCAAGCAGGCGCTGGGCGTGGCCGGCGTCGGCATGGGCGATGTCGCCTGGCGCATGACCGACCTGTCCGGCGAGCACTACAAGTTCAAGGAAGCCCTGCTGGCCGCGATGCGGCTGGACCGCAGCACGCGCGACGGCGCGCTGCCGCTGTGGCATCCGATCGAGTTCCTCGGCGAGATCGGCGCCGCGGTGCTTCCCTGCCTGCTGGCGTGGACACGGCATGCGCACCTGGCGGGCTATGCACCCGGCCTGCGCGCGCTGTGCCACATCGGCAGCGACGACGGCGGCCGCGCCGCGCTGGTCCTTCAAGCTGCGCCGCCTGCCGGCGCGCCATCGACATGAGTGCCAACGTGTTCGCCAACGGCCGCGAGGTGTCGGCCACCAAGGACGACAACCAGGTCCTCGCGGCCATGCCCGACGTGTGCCTGTCCCCGCCGGGGCCGCCGGCCGGTCCGCTGCCGCTGCCCTACCCGGTCTTCTCGAAGGCGTCGGACACCGGCGACGGCACCCGCTCGGTGAAGATCGGCGGCGACCAGGCCGGCATCAAGAGCGACTCCAACTACAAGCAATGCAAGGGCGACGAGGCCGCGACGCGGTCGTTCGGCATGAACGTCGGCTCGCATTGCATCCAGGGCAAGACCATCGCGCAAGCCTGGTCCTTCGACGTCAAGTTCGAGGGCAAGAACGCGATCCGGCTGCTCGACCTGACCACCAGCAACAATGGATGAGGCCACCGCATGACGCCGAGCGTTGCACCCCCCCAGATGATCACCGGCGGCGTGGCACCGCCCGGGTTCGAGAACGAGTGCGGGAAGCTCGAGATCCGCAATGAGGGCGAACGCAAGCGCACGATCGACATCATCGAGAAGCGCAAGAGGCGCCAGAGCGGGTACCTGAGCGAGGAGCTGCAGAAGACGCTCGACAAGGCCAAGGGAACCGGCATGACCTTCTCGTCGGCGCTCAGCAGCATCCCCGGGGCCGGCGGCACCTTCTGCGCGAGCAGCAGCGGCCCGGCGCAGGAATGCAATCCGAGCGGGCTGACGCCGGGCGGCACCAGCGAGCAGAAGGTCGGCTGCAACAAGGAAACCCGCGAGAGCGACGACTCGAAGCATGACGCGGCCAAGGAGAAAGCGGGGGTGCTGTGCGACAAGAGCCATGTCCACCCCGGCGGCGGCAAGGGCGGGCATGCCGAGCCGAAGATCTTCAACGACCTGACCAACAAGGCCGGCGCCGCGGCGATGCGAGGCGGCACCGTGGTGCTGAACATCGACTGGCGCTTCAAGCAGCCCGATGGGCGCGCCGATCAGTCGGGCATGCCGTGCCCGACCTGCTACGCGATGCTCTGCAAGGCCGCCAAGGAATGCGATATCGTCATCCTGATCTGCGCCGAGGACAAGGAACCGACACCGATCTCGAAGGACGACTGCGCCGACGACGGATCGTACCGGGCACTGTGCACGAAAGTCGACGGCGCCCCGACGCCCGGACGCGCGGCCGCCAAGCGCGCGGCCGAACTTGCCAAGAACATGTGACCTGCGCTCCACCATGACCTTCCCCACCTACCTGCAGTCGCTCGACCTCGCGGCATGGCCTCTCGATTTCAGCTGGGAGCCCATCGATGCGAACCTGATCTGGACCTCCAACGACGAGGACGACCCGCGGCTCGCGCAAGCCATGCAGAGAATCAAGCCGACGCCGCTCTATGCACTGGGCATTGCCAGCTGCGAATGGGTCGCGGCGCGCTTCGAATCGCACACCGACGTGAGCGACCTGCGCTTGCGCATCGAGGCGGCCTGGGCGGCCGTCATCGACTGGCGCTATGCCCGCGTCACCGACGTGGCACCGCTGCCGGAAGACGTGCCGCGCCTGACCGTGCGTCCGGTCTGGTTCTGCTCCCATGTGATGTCGCATGCCTTCCTGATGTTCACCGGCCAGGAGGCACTGAACGATGCCCACGCCCTCGTGCGGCTGTGCGACCACGTGCTCGGCCGCCACCCGGCGTTCGAGCCCTGGCTGTCGCAGACCCTGCGCCGGCTGGCGACGCAGTTCCCGCAGAACGATGACGGCAGCGCGGGCCGCCCGATCCCGCGTTCTTTCTTCGATCCGGCCTTCGCCTGGGACGATGCGCGCGTCGAGGAAGAACTCAAGCGCACCATCGAATCGCTCGATCCCTCGCGCAACCCCTACCTGCGCGCGCCCGCAGGCATGCTCGACAAGGGCTTCACCGGCACGCCCTACCGCTACCCGGCCTGACATGCTGCCCCGCCCCGACTGGATCGCGCTGAGCGATGACGAGCGGCGTCGCCTGCGCTACATCTGGGACGACACCCGGGCCTCGCAGGACGTCACCGGCAACGTCGGCTGGGTGCTCGAGGCCGCGGTGCGCCTGTCCGTGCGGGCGCAGCTGGCGCTGTGCGTCGGGCTGTACGAGAGCATCGTCTGGCGCTTCGACGGCCTGCACCGTCGCGACGAACCGCTGCAGGTGGCCGAAGCCGCGTGGTGCGCAACGGTCGATCCGCGCTACCTGCGCTTCTACGAGCTGACGCGCAGCGACTGGGTCGGCCCGGTCGAAGGGCCCTTGTGGTGCGCGATGGCCTGGCTCGAGCCGGCAGTGCGCATCGGCTACCAGTTCCCGGCCGAGCTGTACGACGCGATCGGCTACCTGGGTTGCCTCGCCCAGCACGTGGCGCCGCAGCCCGAGGCCTGGCGAGCCTGGCTGGAGGGCGCGCTGGAGCGGCTGGTGGCGCGGCACCCGCCGCATGAGGACGACCCGTTCGACGACCTGTTCGGCCGCCGCATCGGCGCCCGCCTCGGCCCGCTGGTCGGCCGCGGCATTTTCGATCCGCATCACGAGCCGTCGGCCCGCGCCGATGCCGCGTTCCTGGCTGGCGTGCTGGCGGATGCGCAGGCGTCGGGCAACCCGTTCCTCGCGAACCTCGGCGACCTGAAGGACGCCGGCTTCGTCGGCACGCCCTACAGGCTCGACCCACCCAACTCATACCCCCAGGCGAAGAACGCCTGACGGACGTGATGCAACGACGACTTCTGCTGATCGCGACCGCAGCCGTCTCACTCCTGCCGGCGATCGCGTCGGCCAGGAAGCCGGTGGCCAAGGTGCTGGGCCAGACGATCTACCGCGACGACACGGCGAAGCCCACTCGCGGGCTGGACGGCGAGATCCTCGGGCCGCTGCTGCGGCGGTTCGCCGAACAGGAGCGCTTGTCGGTCACCGAGGCCGAGGTGGTCGAACTCGAAACGGCGCTGAAGCTGCCGCCGCCCCCGCCCGGCCTGTCGGCGGCCGACAAGGCGATGCTGCGGGAGTTTCCGCGCGAGATGGTGCTGCAGTGGAAGGTCAGCAAGGCGCTGTACCAGCGCTACGGCGGCGAGGTGATCTTCCAGCAGGCCAACCCGATGGAACCGGTGGGTGCGATGCGGCGCTTTCTCGAAGAGCAGGAGAAAGCCGGCGCGTTCGAGATCTACAGCGCCGAGGATCGCAAGCGCTTCTTCGAGTACTTCGTCCGGCCGCAGATCATGGTGGTTCCGAAGGAGAGGGTGAATTACGACGTGCCTTGGTGGCGGAAGGCGAATTGAGAGATCGAACCCCAAGAAGCCCTCATCGCTCAAGCTTGATCACGCGGTCGATCATGTTTATACTTGTATAAACATCCAAAGGAGTTCGTGATGTCGACAGGTGTGAAGGTTGAGCAGACGGTGCAGGAGTGGGGCAATGGTCTCGGCGTGCGCATCACTTCTGCCGTGGCCAAGGCGGCGAAGTTCTCTCGAGGTCTTCCAGTGACGGTTGAAGTCGTTGACGAAGGCATTCTGGTGCGTCCGGCGGCGACGAAACCCAAGCTGACGCTCGCACAGAAGCTCAAGGCCTTCGATCCGGCGGTGCATGGCGGCGAGTCGATGCCCGACGGTCGCGTTGGAGAGGAACGATTCTGATGGTTGCTCGCGCGCTATGGGTTCCCGATCGCGGGGACATGATCTGGATAGGCTTCAGTCCGCAGGTGGGCCACGAGATGCGCGACGAGCATCCGATGGTGGTCTTGTCGACGAAGTCTTTCAACGAACGCACCGGCATCGTGATCGGCTTGCCGATGACGCACGCGCAGTCGAACGAGACCAATCCTTTCGCGCTGAAGTACGTCGGGCCGAAAGGCGAGGCCGGCTACGTGCTGACACATCAACCGAAGTCTTTCGATTGGCGAGCACGAGGCGCCCGGCCTCATCCTTGGAAACAGGTTTCGCCAGCGGTGTTCGCTGAGGCATGTGAAGGCCTCAACTCCATCATCAACATCGGTTGAGTTCTTTCACGAGCACGGCCACTCGATGCGCCGGCGTTCGCTTTACTTCACCCCAACAAACTCGCCGGCACCTTCCCGCCGTTCTCCGCCAGCTTGACCATCACCTGCTTGTGCAGCCAGATGTTCATCGTCGCGGTGTCGTTGGTGTCGCCGGTGTAGCCCAGCTCGCCGGCCAGTTGGCGGCGTTCGGCCAGGCTCGATTCCATGCCGACCAGCTTCATCAGGTCGACGATCGAGGTGCGCCAGTTCAGCTTTTGCGACGAGGCCGCGGCCAGCTTCGTCAGCACCGCCTCCACGTCCACTTCGCTCAGCGCGACGGGCGCCGCTGTCGCCGGCACTGCAGCCGGTGCAGCCTGCGTCGGCGCCTGCGCCACCGCGGGCGCCTCGTCCTTCTTGCCAAAGATCGCGTCCTTGATCTTGCTGAAGATGCTCATCGTGGTCTCCTGGTTCGGTTGATGGCGCTGCGTCGGCAACGAAAGTCCAGTCTAGGCCTTGCAGCCCGCCGGTCAAGACGGAATCAGGCCAGCGTGACCGTAGACGCGGTGCAGCGTGGTGTTGTATTCGAAGGTGTTGAAGCGCCCGCCGATCACGTGGATCAGCCCGCCGTACGCGACGCAACCCACATGGTCGCGCACCGGGCAGCGGCTTCAGCGCCGTCCACCGGTCCGCCTTCGGGTCGTACACCTCGTGCCAGCCGACACTCGCGCGCTCGGCCGCCGGCTCCGACGCACCGCCGATCGGGTGCAGGCGCCCATCGCGTACCAGAAAACTGCGACGCGGCATGCAGTCCATGGCCATTCCCTTGAGTTGTCCATGCCGAAGCGTAACGGCCCGTCAGCGTGTCAGACAGGCTGTCGCCAAGGTGACAGAATCGCCGGTCGCAAAACATGCCCCTCACCATGACCCGAACCGTCAGCGTCACCCGCACCTTGCCCGCCTTGCTGCTCACGCTGCTGCTCGTTGCCTGTGGCGGCGGCGGTGGTGACAGCACCAACGACACCACCCTGAAGCCCTCCCCGCCCGACGTGCCGGCATCCGGTCCGATGACCGCCGACACTCAGCCGCCGGTCGTCTCCGCATCGGCCACCGTGTCCACCAAGGCCGTGGCCCTCACCGCGCTCGCCACCGACAACGTCGGCGTCACCTCGGTCAGCTTCATCGTCGATGGCGGCAGCATCCCGGCCAGCGTGCAGAAGTCACCGAGCGACGGTTCATACACCTCGTCGCTGCAGATCGAGCAGATCCCGAGCGGCACGCACAGCTTCGTCGCGGTGGCGGTCGACGCCGCCGGCAACAGCACCACCTCGGCCGAAGCCGGCTTCACGGTCGGCACCCCGATCGGCGCGCCCGGCAGCAACGACACCGTGCCGCCCACCATCACCGCCGCAGTACAAGGCAATTTCGGGCTGATCAAGCTGACGGCGATCGCGAAGGACGAGACCCGGCTGTTCGGCGTCGACTTCCTGGTCGACGGCCAGCTGACCGGCACCTGGGCGTCGCTGCACTACCTCAGCAGCGATCCGGCCGACC
The DNA here is from genome assembly GCF_054049715.1 of Rhizobacter sp. P5_C2. Classification (NCBI taxonomy): domain Bacteria; kingdom Pseudomonadati; phylum Pseudomonadota; class Betaproteobacteria; order Burkholderiales; family Sphaerotilaceae; genus Rhizobacter; species Rhizobacter sp. P5_C2. Next base: position 8,552 of record NZ_JBFULV010000100.1, read on the forward strand.
AGTACTACGTGCTGTTCGACACGACGACGCTGTCGCCCGGCGCACACACCGTCGTCGCCCGCGCGCGCGATCTCGCCAATCACACGACGCTGTCGGACGAGATCGTGCTGAACGTCGACCCGGCCGCCGGCCTCACCGAGACCGAACCGAACAACACGCGGGCCACGGCCAACGCGGTACCGGCCGGCCAGCTGCAGATCTCCGGCACGCTGAAGAACGAGACCGAGGTCATCGGCAGCTCGAAGATCGTGCACACCGACAGCGACTACTACCAGCTGACGATCCCCACCGGCCAGACGCTGACGGTGAGCATGCTGACGCCGCAGCACCAGGGCTTCTCCGTCTCCATCGTCGACGCGAACGGCGACAAGCTCTCCGGCGAATCCGAATGGCCCAGTTCGGGCGAGGTCCGTGTGGCGTACAAGAACGGCGCGGCCGCGCGCGACGTGTGGATCCGCCTGTCGAGCATTCCGTACGACTTCGAGACCCGCAACCAGTACACGCTGACGCTGAGCCTGCAGTGATGCAGGCCCGGCGGGCCAGCGCCGGCTGATCACCCGTTGTCCAGTGCCGAGCGCATCGCCGCGGTGCTGCGCCAGCTGGCCTGCAGCACGGCATCGCCGACCGTGCGCGCCCCCGCAGCGGCCCGGTTGGCCTGGCTCTGCCAACCCGGGCTCATGACGCCGTTCTTCAACTGATCGGCCAGGCCGGGGTCGCCGCCCGCGCCGTCGCGGCGCGCGTTCTTCACGTTCACCGCGCTGTACTGCGAGATCGCCGAGTAGTAGGCGATGGCGGCCGCGCCTAGCGTCAGCAGCACCTGGGCCCAGGCCGCCTCGCCGCTCATGCCGGGGATCGGCTTGCCCGCGTGGGCCGGATCGGGGTGCTGCCTGGCGTGGTGCTTGTTCACCTCGTACACCACCGCGTTCACGCCACGCCCCAGCGCCAGCGCACCGGCGCCGCCCAGCAAGCCGTAGGTGAACTGCTGCGACAGCCGCTGCCCGACCTGCGCCGAATACTCCAGCGGCGCATGCAGCTTGTTCCAGCCTTCGGTTGCTGCAAAGGCCACGGCGGTGCTCTCCATCGACTGGTTGAACAACTGGCGCGCGAAAGAGTCCTGCGGCAGCTTGGTGAGTTCGCCGCTGTCGATCAGCGCGACCTCGTCCTTGCAGCCCTGGATCCGCGCCGCGAGCTGCGTGGCCACCTCGTTGCCGGCCTCCAGCGCCGGGCCTTCGGCCGGTGGCAGCGCCTGCAGCCGCGCCTCGAGTTCCTTCTGCCGGCCCTCCACCATCGATTTGACGCGGCCGGCGATCGTCGTCTCGGGCTCGGTCAGCAGGGCTTGCAGCTTCTTCTCGTCGATGCCGTCGCCGGTGATCGGCCGGCCCGCCTCCCAGTCGGCCTGGCCGATGGCGTTGAACAGGTCGCCATACAGGATGCTCAGCTTCAGTTCGTCGGTCTGCGCCGTCTTCTCGTCCAGGCCGGCCGCGATGTGCTGCCCGAGCAGCGCGGCCAGCGCCAGCACGACCGACACGCCGGTGATGGCCGGCGTCGACCACTTCGCCGCCTGCAGCGCAGGCGCCAGGATGCTGCTCGCGCCCCGCGCCGTGCGCAGCCACACCTGGGCCTGCGTGGAGTTCTTCTGTCGCGCCTGCATGCCTTCCAGCCGCAGGCCGTCGACGACGAGCGCGGCCGCCTCGATCGCACGCCCCGTCTGGCGCTGCTGGATGTCCGCCAGCGCGTCGTGCTCGCCTTGCGACAGCGACGCGAAGAAGGCCGACATCTGTTGTTCGGTCGGCGGCTGGTCGGCCGGCAAGGCCTGCCCAGGATGCGACTGTGCGAGCGATGCCATCAGCGTCTGCATCGCCTCGGCATCTGCCTGCGCCGCAACGTTCAGCCTCTCGAGCTTCGCCTCGATCTGCGGCAAGCTCGTGTTCGCCTTGAGGTTGCCGGGCATCTTGCCCATCGGCGCGCCCTTCTGCCGCATCACGGTGATGGCCGAAACGATAGGAGTCTGCAGCGCCGCCGTCACGAAGGGCTGTGCCGCCAGCGCCGCGCCGCTGCCGATCAGCACCTTCGTCGGCGTACTCGCCAGCCCCGCGAACGGGATCACGCCGTAGAGCAGCCCCTGGAACAGCGAACCGCTGCTCGGGATGTAGCGCCCGCCCTGGGCGGCCATCGATTCCATCGCGCGCAGCTTCTGCGGCGTCATCTGCAGCGCACCGGTCAGGAACTGCTCGAGCCGCTCGTCCGTCAACCGCTGCGCGAGCTCGGCATGCGTGGGCGTCGGGGTGGCGTTCGCCGCCAGCGGGTTGTGGCGCACCTGGTTGAGGATCTCGGCCGCGACAGCGCGCTGCGCCGCACCCGGCACGCGCGCACGCTGCTCGCCGAGCTTGCGCTCGAAGTCCGGCAGGTTGCGCGCGAGGCGGATCTCGTCGGGATGCGGCAGGTCGATCGGCTCGGCGTCGGCAGGCGGCGCTTCACGCGTCGTCGTGCGGCTCAGGTCCTGCAGCGCGATGTCGTTGCCGAGGCGCGGGCGCTGTCGGCCATCGGTGGACGGCGTGCGAGAGATCGTGGGCCCGCCGTCTTCACGCGTTTCACGCGTTCGCGAAGAGCGCGTCGGTGTGACGACAGACGGCGTGGACAGGGACGGCGTGCGGTGCTGCGTGACGCCGAAGCGGGACTGCGACGGTTTCGGGAGTGCGGGGCTCGACATGGTGACGCTGCGTGTCGCGAGGAGAGTTCAGAAGAGCTGCACTGTCTTCGTGCGCCGTTGTCATATTTCGGTGCGCACCGAAAGGCGTGCCATCCATGCGAAGCGTCATGCGCCCGTCACGCAGCGCGGCTCCAATGAAAACCTTTACATCGACCCCCTGACCTCGAGTGAGCATCATTGCCGTCGCCCAACGTGCGGGTGTGTCCATCGCCACCGTGTCGCGCGCCTTCAACTCGCCCGACCTGGTGATGCCGGCCACGCGCCACGCCATCGAAGCCGCGGCGGATGCCTTGGGCTACGTGCCCAACCTGAGCGCGCGAACACTGCGCACCAGCCGCAGCCACACGCTCGGCGTGCTGCTGCCGACCCTCTACAACCCGGTGTTCGCCGAGTGCCTCGCGGGCATCGCCGCGGCGGCCGCCGGCACCGGCTTCTCGATCCTGCCTGCCACGACCGACTACGACGAGCGGCGCGAACAACAGGGCGCACGTGCCCTGCTGGCGCGTGCGGTCGACGGCGTGATCCTGACGGTGGCCAACGCCGCCGATTCGGCGACGCTCGATCACTTCAAGCGCGCCGGCGTGCCCTACGTGCTGGCCTACAACCGGCATGCGGACCACCCCTGCGTGTCGGTCGACGGCCGCGCCGCGATGCGCGAGCTGGTCGAACGGCTGCTGCGCGACGGCCACCGCCGCATCGCGATGTTCAGCGGCACGCTGGCGGCCTCCGACCGCGCGCGCCAGCGCTTCGAAGGCTACGAGCAGGCGATGCAGGCGAACGGCTGCGAGCGCGAGCTGATCGAAGTGCCCTTCGTCGTGTCGGCCGTCGACACGCTGGTCGAGCGCCTGCGCGCCCCGCAGCGCCCGACCGCGGTCGTCTGCTCGAACGACCTGCTGGCGGTGCGCTGCCTGCGGGCCGCCGCGCTGGCCGGGCTCGCGGTGCCGCGCGACCTCAGCGTCGTCGGCTTCGACGGCATCGGCATCGGCGCCGACCTCAGCCCGTCGCTCGCATCGATCGCGCAGCCCAACGAACGCATCGGCCACGAGTGCGTGCGGCTGCTGGTCGATGCGATCGAACGCAGCGAGCGGCCGTCTGCCGCCGACAGCCTGACGCTGGCGCACGAGCTGCGCGCCCTCGAATCGCTCGGCCCCGTTTTCCGCAAACCCACCCCAGGAGTACCCCGATGAAACCCCTTCGCCTGATCCTTCGCGGCGTTGCCGCCGCCGCGCTGCTGGCCAGCGCCGGCGCGTTTGCGCAGACCGCCATCTGCTACAACTGCCCGCCCGAATGGGCCGACTGGGCCAGCGAGCTGCGCGCGCTGAAAGAAAAGACCGGCATCACGGTGCCACCCGACAACAAGAACTCCGGCCAGGCGCTCTCGCAGATGGTGGCCGAGAAGGCCAGCCCGGTCACCGACGTCGCGTACTACGGCGTGACCTTCGGCATCCAGGCCAAGAAGGAAGGCGTGACCGCTGCGTACAAGCCCACCGCCTGGGCCGAGATCCCCGATGGCCTGAAGGACCCCGAAGGCCACTGGTTCGCGATCCACTCCGGCACGCTCGGCTTCATGGTCAACGTCGACGCGCTGAAGGGCAAGCCGGTGCCGCGCAGTTGGGCCGACCTGCTGAAGCCCCAGTACAAGGGCCTGGTCGGCTACCTCGACCCGGCCTCGGCCTTCGTCGGCTACGTCGGCGCGGTGGCGGTGAACCAGGCGCGCGGCGGCACGCTCGACAACTTCACGCCCGGCATCGAGTACTTCAAGGCGCTGCAGAAGAACGAGCCGATCGTGCCGAAGCAGACCTCGTACGCGCGCGTGCTGTCGGGCGAGATCGCGATCCTGCTCGACTACGACTTCAACGCCTACCGCGCGAAGTACAAGGACAAGGCCAACGTCGAGTTCGTGATCCCGGCCGAAGGCAGCGTGGTCGTGCCCTACGTGATGAGCCTCGCGGCCCGCAACCCGAACGGCGACAACGGCCGCAAGATGCTCGACTTCGTGCTGTCGAACGAAGGCCAGGCGATCTGGGCCAATGCCTACCTGCGCCCGGTGCGTGCATCGGCGATGTCGAAGGATGCGCAGTCGCGCTTCCTGCCGGCCATCGACTACGCCCGCGCCAAGCCGGTCGACTACGTGAAGATGGCCGAGGTGCAGAAGGCCTTCTCCGAACGCTACCTGCGCGAAGCCCAGTGATCGCAGCGGCTTGCCTGGCGCCGGCGGCGGCGCTGTTCGCGGCCTTCTGGCTGCTGCCGATGGCGCGGCTGGCTGCGTTGCCGGCCGCGGTCGGCGGCTGGGCCGCCTATGCCGCGGTGCTGACCGAGCCGCGCTACCTGCGCAGCCTGCTGCAGACCACCGGGCTCTCGCTCGCGGTCACCGCCGCGGCGCTGGCGCTGGCGGCGGGCGTCGGCCTGTACCTCGGGCGCCGGCGCTTCACCGGCCGGCGGCTGCTGCTGTCGGTGCTGAGCCTGCCACTGTCGTTTCCCGGCGTGGTCGTCGCGTTCTTCGTGATCCTGATCGGCGGCCGGCAGGGGCCGGTCGCGTCGCTGAGTGAATCGCTGTTCGGCGAGCGCATCACGTTCGCGTACGGCTTCACCGGGCTGTTCCTCGCGTACGTGTACTTCTCGATGCCGCGCGCGATCGCGGCATTCACCGCCGCGGCCGAGACGCTGGAGCCGCAGCTCGAAGAAGCGGCGCGCTCGCTCGGCGCGTCGCGCCGGCGGGTGCTGGTCGACGTGTGGCTGCCGGCGCTCGCGCCGACCGCGATGGCGACCGGCGCGATGATCTTCGCGACCGCGATGGGTGCCTTCGGTACCGCCTTCACGCTGGCCAGCCGCTTCGAGGTGCTGCCGATCACGATCTACAACGAGTTCACCAATTACGCGAACTTCGCGACCGCCGCGAGCCTGTCGCTGGCGCTCGGCGTGATGACCTGGGCGGTGCTGTTCATCGCCGCGCGGCTCGCGGCGCGACCGGCCGCGGGCGTGTCATGAAGCGCATCGATTCGCCGTGGCTGCTCGCCACCACCGTGCTGGTGACCGCCTTCACCGTGCTGCCGATGCTGCTGTCCGTCAGCGCCGGCCTGGTCAACAACTTCAGCACCGGCCTGGCGAGCGGGTTCACGACGCGTTGGCTGCAGGAGGTCTGGGCGGTGTACGGCTCGACGGCCTGGAGCTCACTCGCGCTCGCGCTGGCCTGCGTGGCCTGCACGCTGCTCGTCGGCGTGCCCTGCGCCTGGGCGCTCGCCGGCAGCCGCTCGCGCGCGGCCAGGGCGTTCGAGGAGCTGATCACGCTGCCGGTCGCGGTGCCGGGGCTGGCCACGGCGCTGGCGCTGATCCTGGCCTACGGCAGCGTGCAGGGCTTTCGCCGCAGCTTCGCGTTCGTGCTGGTCGGCCATGTGGTGTTCACGCTGCCCTTCATGGTGCGCACGGTCGCCGCGGCGTTCCGGCGCGATGAGCTGGTGTCGCTCGACGAGGCGGCGCGCTCGCTCGGCGCGAGCTTCGTGCAGCGCTTCCTCGGCGTGCTGGTGCCGGCCGTGGCGCCGTCGATCGTCGCCGGCTGCCTGATGGTGTTCACGCTGTCGATGGGCGAGTTCAACCTGACCTGGATGCTGCACACACCACTGACGCGCACGCTGCCGGTCGGGCTGGCCGACAGCTATGCGTCGATGCGCATCGAGATCGGCTCGGCCTACACGCTGATCTTCTTCATCGTGATCCTGCCGGTGCTGTGGGGCATGCAGGCGGTGGCGCATCGAATCGAGAAACGACTTTGACAACGGACATGGCTGACGACACTCCCCCGACCCGCATCTCGGTGCTCGACTGCGCCAAGACCTACGGCCGCGCCGACCCCGCGCTGCACCCTACCTCGCTGCAGGTCGAGCCGGGCGAGGTGCTGGCCTTGCTCGGCCCGTCCGGCTGCGGCAAGACCACGCTGCTGCGCGTGATCGCCGGCCTGGTCGCACCGGACGCCGGCGGCCGCATCCGCTTCAACGACGAGGACGTGACGCAGCGCCCGATCGAGACGCGCGGCGTCGGCATGGTGTTCCAGCACTACGCGCTGTTCCCGCAGATGAGCGTCGAAGCCAACATCGGCTACGGGCTCGCGATCCGGCGCCTGCCGCGCGAGCAGGTGCGCCGGCGCGTCGGCGAACTGGTCGACCTGGTGCGGCTGAACGGGCTGGAGCAGCGCCGGCCGGCCGAGCTGTCGGGCGGGCAGCGCCAGCGCGTTGCCCTGGCACGCGCGGTGGCGGTGCAGCCTCGCGTGCTGCTGCTCGACGAGCCGCTGACGGCGCTCGATGCGAAGCTGAAGGAATCGGTGCGCAGCGAGCTGGCCGAGCTGCTTCGCCGGCTGCGCATCACCGCCGTTCACGTGACGCACGACCAGCACGAAGCGATGGCGCTGGCCGACCGGCTCGCGGTGATGTGCGCCGGGCGCATCGTGCAGGTCGGCGATGCCGAGTCGCTGTACCGGCGGCCGGCGCATCCGTTCGTTGCCGAGTTCCTCGGGCGCGTCAACCGCCTGCGGCGCAGCACACAAGACATGGCGGACGGCATCGTTCGCATCGCCGGCCAGGCGCTGCCCTGCCCGCCCGATTGCGCCGCGCCGGCCGAGCTGCTGCTGCGGCCCGAGGACATCGCGCTGCAGCCCGGCGGCCCGGTGCAGGTCACGCGCCGCGTGTTCCTCGGCGAGCGCGTGCAACTGCAGTTGCAAACGCCCGATCAAGGCGAGATCCTCTGCGAAGCCGGCAAGGAATCGCCCTTCGTGGCCGGCGATTTCGTCAGCCTGACCCTGAACCCCCGGCACCTGATGCCGGCCTGCGTGGAGTGATGCACCGATGATCAAGACGCTTGTCCAACTCAGCGACCCGCACATCAAGCTGCCCGGCGCGCGCGCCTATGGCCGCGTCGACACCGCGCAGTTTCTGCGCCAGGCGGTGCAGGCCGTGCGCCGACTCCAGCAGGCACCGACCGCGGTCGTCGTCACCGGCGACCTGACCGACTTCGGCCGGCCCGACGAGTACGCGCACCTGCGCGAGCTGCTGCAGCCGATCGACTGCCCGCTGTACCTGATGCCCGGCAACCATGACGACCGCGAGGCGCTGCGCGACGGCTTTCCGGCGCATGGCTACCTGCGCCACGGATCGCCGTTCATCCAGTACGCGATCGACCTCGGCGGGCTGCGGCTGGTCGCGGTCGACACCGTCGTGCCGCGTGCGTCGCATGGCGAGGTCTGTGCGGCGCGCGTCGACCAGCTGGCGCAGTTGCTGGCGCAGGACACCGTGACGCCCACCGTCGTCGCGATGCACCACCCGCCGTTCCGCACGATGATCGGCCACATGGACGAGATCGGGTTGCGCGACCCCGACGGAGCCCTCGCTGCGCTGGTGGCCCGGCACCCGCAGGTGCGGCGCGTGATCTGCGGCCACCTGCACCGCGCGATCTGCGCGCCGTGGGCCGGCACCCTCGCGATGACCGCGCCATCGACCGCTCACCAGGTCGACCTCGACCTCGCTCCCGACGCGCCATCGGCCTTCTCGATGGAGCCGCCGGGCTTCCTGGTGCACGCCTGGTCGGACGCGGGCGAGCTCGTCAGCCATGTCGCCTCGGTCGGCCCGTTCGAGGGGCCCTTTCCGTTTCACGAAGATGACGGCCAATTGATCGACTGATCCAGTCGGCTGTGCGGCACGACACCGTGCTGACATGCGGGCCACGTACGGTGGGCATCCCTTCAAGGAGCCCACTGCATGACAGCCTTCGATCGACGCCAGGTCCTCAAACTCATCGGCGCCAGCGGCCTCGGGGGCGCCCTGCCCGGCAGCATCGCGAATGCGCTGGCCGTGCCGGCCCATCACCGCACCGGCACGATCGAGGATGTCGAGCACATCGTCATCCTGATGCAGGAGAACCGCTCGTTCGACCACCTGTTCGGCACGCTGCGCGGCGTGCGCGGTTTCTCCGACCCGCGCGCCGTGACGCTGCCGTCGGGCAAGCCGGTCTGGTACCAGCCGACCGCGACCGGCACGCTGCTGCCGTTCCGCCCGCCGGTGACCGATGTCGGGCAGACCTTCCTGCCCGATCCGCCGCATGGCTGGAACGACACCCATGCCGCGTGGAACGGCGGCCGCTGCGACCAGTGGGTGCCCAACAAGGGCGCGGTGACGATGACGTACCACACGCGCCGCGACATCCCCTTCCACTACGCGCTGGCCGATGCATTCACCGTCTGCGACGCGTACCACTGCTCGGTGCTCGGGCCGACCGATCCGAACCGCTATCACCTGTGGAGCGGCTGGCTCGGCAACGACGGGCGACAAGGCGGACCGGTCATCACCAATGCGGAAGCCGGCTACGACTGGACGACCTTCCCCGAGCGGCTGACGCAGGCCGGCATCGGCTGGAAGGTCTACCAGGACGTGGGCACCGGCCTGAATGCCGCGGGCTTCTGGGGCTGGACCTCGGACCCGTACATCGGCAACTACGGCGACAACGCGCTGCTGTATTTCCACCAGTACCAGAACGCGCCCGAGGGCTCGCCGCTGGCCGTCGCGGCGCGCACGGGCACGCAGATCAACGCGCTGAACCGCGATCCGGCGCGCCTGTTCGACACGCTGCGCGAGGACGTGCGCAACGGCCGCCTGCCGGCGGTGTCGTGGATCGTCGCGCCGGAGGCCTACAGCGAGCACCCGAACCACACGGCCGATTTCGGCGCGTGGTACAGCTCGCAGGTCATCGACATCCTGGCCTCGAACCCGGACGTCTTCGGCAAGACGGTGCTGTTCATCAACTACGACGAGGAAGGCGGCTTCTTCGACCACATGGTGCCGCCCACGCCGCCGTTTGCGGGGCAAGGCGCGTCGACGGTGGACACCGTCAACGAGATCTACCCGGCCGGCGACGCCGGCCACCCGAGCGCGCCGTACGGGCTCGGCATGCGGGTGCCGATGATCGTGGCGTCGCCGTGGAGCAAGGGCGGCTGGGTCAACTCGCAGGTGTTCGACCACACCTCGCTGATCCGCTTCATCGAGGCGCGCCACGCGAAGGCGCATCCGCAACTCGTCGAGCCCAACATCACGCCGTGGCGGCGCGCGGTGGCCGGCGACCTGACGTCGACGCTCGATTTCTCGCGCCCTGATCGGGATCGCGTGCGGCTGCCGAGCACCGCCGGGCTGATGCCGGCCGACCTGGTGCGGCACCCGGACTACACGATCGTGCCGCCGACCTCGCCGGTGCTGCCGGTGCAGGAGCCCGGCGTGCGGCCGGCGCGCGCCCTGCCCTACGTGCTGCATGCCGAAGGCGCGGCGAACAGCGCGACGGAATCGTTCCAGCTCAGCTTCGGCAACACCGGCAAGGCCGCGGCCGTCTTCCACGTGCGCTCGGGGCAGGTGGCACAGGCACCGAGGAACTTCACGGTCGAGCCGCAGCGCCTGCTGTCCGCCTCGTGGGCGGCCGCGGTCGACGCGTCCTATGACCTCTCGGTCAGCGGCCCGAACGGCTTCCTGCGCGCGTTCAAGGGCAAGGTCCGCGCCGACAGCAGCAAGCTGCTGATCCGCGCGAGCTACGACGAGGGGCGGCTCGGCATCACGCTGTCGATCACGAACGTCGGGCTGCAGGCGGTCGGCGTGCGGGTGCGCGACGGGTATGGGGACGGACGCCACGACGGACGCGGTGATGGGCGCGGTGATGGACGCAACGACGGGCAGTTCGACGATCGCTGGGCCGACCGGCTCAGGCCCGGCCAGTCGACCGCGAAGTATTGGCCGCTCGAACGCAGCCGCGGCTGGTACGAGCTGGAGATCACCGTCGACGGCGATGCGGCGTTCGCGGCGCGCTTCGCCGGGCACATCGAGAACGGCGACGACAGCATCAGCGATCCGCTGATGGGGCGGCTGCGGCTGGGTTCGCGTCCGTGACCATCGGCCCGCCTCAGTGCGCCGTCACCACGGCGATGCTGCAGTCGCGCCCCTGGACCTGCACGTTCGATGGAATCGGCCGTGCGCCGCTGTACGCGAGCTGCATCCCGAGGTCGACCGCGCTGCCTGCCGCCACCGTCGCGTTCCAGTCGACTGGCCGGACGGTGATGGTGCGCGCACTGGACGTCACCACGCTGCTCCAGTAGTTGGTCACCGTGAAGTCGTTCGACTCGGTCCATGACAGCTGCCAGTTGCTCAAGGCCTGCGTGCCGGTGTTGGCCAGGCGGATCGCCATCACCTGGCCCGCGCCCCAATCGTTGCCGATGTCCAGCGTGACCGCGCACGAGCCAGGCGGTGGCGTCGTCCCCTGCTGCGTGGTGGCCGACACCGTGGCACTGGCGGCGCCCTCCCCGCCCGCGTTCGCGGCCGTCACCTGGTACCACCAGGTGGTGTTTGCCGCCAGCCCGGTGTCGAGGTAGTTCGTCGCAGCCGGCGATGCGATGGCACTGAAGCTGCCCGCCGCCCCGCTGGCCGAGCGCTTCACCGAGTAGCTCGTCGCATTCGCCGCCGCGGTCCACGCGAGCGTCACCGACCCGGCCCCGCCGGTGGCCGTGAGACCCTGCGGTGCGGCCGGCGGGATGACCGGGCTGCCGCCACACGCCGGTGGCTCATGGCCGAACACCTTCACACCGTTCGAGTAGACCGGGATCGCCAGCGACTTGACCGTGCTGCCGGCCGCGAGCCCGGCATACGACGGGTCGTTCGCGGGGTTCCAGTACGCCGTGCCCGAGGGCGCCGCAAAGCGGAACTGGATCTCCTTGCGGTGCGCCGACTGGCCGCCCGGGTAGATGTCGGTGCCGGTGAAGTCCGCGACGGCGTAGTAGATGCTGCTCGTGCCGCAGCGGAACAGACCGCTCGCCGTGCCACCCTGCGAGTAGTTCGTGCTCAGCGTGATCGCCGAGGCCGGCACGCCGGCCGCGATCACCTCGCCCAGGTCGACGTAGTAGCGCAGCGAGAGCTTGTCGCCATGCCGCGCCGGCCAGCCCGAGCGGTTGTTCAGCAGCGCCTTGATCTCGGTGTAGGTGCCGCCCGAGCTGTTGATGCCGGCCTCGACGAAGAACTCGTCCTCGGTGGCCACCTCGCGCGGCGGGAAGTTCGCGAGCGGCACGCCCCCCGGCGCGAGCTCGTTCATCTTCGCCAGCACGCCGGTGAAGGCCGCGTTGTAGTCGGTCGCGACCTCGTTCGACACGTAGTTGCCGATGTCGTCGCTGTACGAATCGTTCGCGCCCGGCCCGCCCACCATCGCGCCATACAGCAGGTGGCGGTGCTGCGCCGGCGTCGCCTGGCTGTCCAGCCACGAGCCGTGCGCGGTGCGGTGGTGCGGGTGCTGCGGCGGGTTGACGCCGAAGCCGATCAGGTAGCTGCCCTGGCGCGGGTTGTCGCCCAGCACGTAGTTGACCTGGCGCGTCGCGAAGTCGCGGTAGCGCTGCTGCTTCGCCGCGTCGCCCACCACGTCGGCATAGGCGAGCGCGATGAAGGCCTCGTTCATCGCATAGCGCAGCGAGCCCCACTGGTCCAGCCAGGCCAGGCCGCCCGGCGTGTAGGTCACGCGCTGGCCGTCCGAGGTGCCGGTGGTCCAGTAGTCGAGGTTGCGCTCCAGCGCGTCCTTGTAGAGCGCCTTGCCGGTGCTTTCGGCCAGCATCAGGTAGACGCCGACGAGCTTGCTGTCCCAGCCCAGCGTCCACTTGTACGGCAGGTAGGCGGTCTGCCCTTCGGTGCCGAAGTTGCCCACGAACGACTCGGCCTTCTGCAGGTAGGCCGTCTCGCCGGTGGCACGGTACAGCCAGGCGGCGCCCCAGGCCAGCTCGTCGTAGTAGCCCGACCAGGAGTTGTAGTAGTTGGCCGCGTCGGTCACGCAATCGGAGTACTTCGCGCGCACCGTGTCGGCGAAGGTATAGAGCTGCCGCGCATGCGTCAGCAGTTGCGCCGCATAGGCGGGATCGCTGGGCGAGAACAGCATCGAGGCGGCCGCCATCGCCGCCGCGGTCTCGGCCGCCACGTCCGATCCGCCGCAGCTGGCGGTGATCTTGTAGCTCGGCGCCGCGAGCGGGTAGACCTCGACCGGGCCCCACCAGCTGTGGTCGGTGCCGCCGTTGCCCACCTGCACCACCAGCTCGTTCGGCGCGGTGTGCGCGCGCATGAAGTAGTCGTTGACGAAGCGCAGGTTGGCGAGCAGCGCGTCGTACTGGCCGGCGGCCTGGTAGCCGGCCTTGAAGCGCAGCCCGCCCCAGGCGAGCTGGGTTGCGCTGAAGGCCATCGGGAAGCCGAACTTCACATGGTCGCCGGCGTCGTACCAGCCGCCGGTGAGGTCACGGCCGATGTCGCTTCCATCGGACAGGCGCGAATCGCCGCGCCAGCTGGTGACGCGGTTCCAGGCCGGCAGCTTGCCGGACTGTTGTGCCTCGTAGAACAGCACCGATTTCTGCAGCGCCTCGGCGTAGTTGAAGCGTGGCGCGGCCAAGGGGGCGGCCATCGCGCGGGCGCGCGCGCTGTCGCGCGCCGCGGTGTCGTCGGGCGCGGGGCTGTCCCCGCCGCCACACGCACTCAATGCGGCGACGGTGCAGGCCAACGCCCCGCGCCGCAGGCGATGGATGAGGTTCTCGTTCATGGTGATCTCCCTGGATCAGAGGTTTGTGGGCACGGAGGCGTAGCCGGCCAGGCGGGCGGCGATCGCATTCGGGAACGACTGGGTCAGCGCGTTGTAGCTGCCGGCGAAGCGGCTGTAGCGCGCGCGGGCCTCGGCCAGCTGCGCTTCCGACTGCAGCAGCTGCCGGTGCAGGCCTTGCAGTGCGGCGTCATCGCGCAGCGTGGGTTGCCGCTGCGCCGCGGCCACGAGCCGGAACAGCATGCCGGTCAGCTCGCCCTGGTTGCGCTTGAAGGCATCGAGCGCGCGCGGGTCGTCGAGCAGGCCCGGCGTGCCGGGCAGCGCCGCCGCACGCGCC
>NZ_JBFULV010000101.1:0-22071 GCF_054049715.1 Rhizobacter sp. P5_C2
GCACCGGGGCGGGCGGCGTGCCGCCGACGGGGGCCGGAGCGGGGCTGCTGTCGCCGCCACCCCCGCCGCAGGCCGCCAGGGCCAGCAGCACGGCGGAACTCAGACCCTTCAAGACGAAGCGGCGGCTCGCCAGATCAGCGCGCAAGACATCGGACACGTGAAACCCCTCCTGTGTTTGTGGCGGGATTGTCTCCAGAACGAGCGCCCGAGCCGACCCCCGCAAACCCAGGGAATCAGTAAGCGGCTGTGAAGCGCTTGCGGATGTGTTTCGGCGTCTCGATCTCGTCGACGATCGCGACCGCGAGGTCGGCCACCGACAGGCCGGCCGGCTTGTCGCCATCCATCAGCAACTCCTCGGCACCGATGCGGAACTTGCCGGTGCGCGGGCCGGGCGCGAGCAATGCGGCGGGCGACAGGAAGGTCCAGTCCAGCGCGCTCTCGTTGCGGATCTGGTTCAGCGCTTCGCGGGCGGCCAGTGCGCCCTGCTTGTATTCGGCCGGGAAGTGCGGCGTGTCGACCAGCTGCACGCCGGGCGCGACGAACAGGCTGCCGGCGCCGCCGACGATCAGCACGCGCTTGACGCCCGAGCGTTTGACGCCGTCGACGATGGCGCGCGTGCCCTCCAGGAACATGTCGTGGATGCGCGGCTCGCTCCAGCCCGGGTTGTACGAATCGATCACGGCGTCATGGCCTTCGACCGCGGCGGCCACCTGGGCGGTGTCGAGCACATCGGCCTTCACGACCTTCAGGCCGGGCTGGGCCGGCAGCTTGGACGGCGTGCGGGCCAGCGCCGTCACCTGGTGGCCGCGCGACAGCAGTTCCTTCAGCACTTCGGAGCCGACGAAGCCGGTGGCACCGATCAGGGCGATCTTCATGGCGTGTTCCTGTGGGTAGTTGTCGATGAAGCGATGATCCAGGCTTCACAATGGGCGCGCCAGTCGTTCATTTCGAACAACATTCTTTAGCTGGGCTTCACGATCATGGATGATCTTCGCCGCATGGCCTTGTTTGCCGAGGTGGTGCGCCACGGCTCGATGAGCGGCGCCGCGCGGGCGCAGGGCATGAGCACCTCGGCGGTGAGCCAGCAGATGCGTGCGCTGGAGCAGGGCAGCGGCGTGACGCTGCTGCACCGCTCGACGCGCAAGCTGACGCTGACCGATGCCGGCGCGCGCTTCGCCGAGCACTGCCGCGCGATGGTGGACGCCGCAGAACAGGCGCGCCGGCAGCTGACGCTGGCGCACGACGCGCCGACGGGCGAACTGCGGATCTCGGCGCCGGTCGGCTTTGCACGCTACATCGCGCCGGCACTGGCGCCGCTGCTGGCCGGCCATCCGGCGCTGACGCTGCGCCTGCTGGTGGACGACGCGATGATCGACCTGATCGACGCGCGCATCGACCTCGCGCTGCGCGCCGGGCGCATGCCCGATTCGACGCACGTGGCGCGCCGCTTGTGCAGCTTCTCGTGGATCCTGTGCGCAGCGCCGGCCTACCTGCACCGCCACGGCACGCCGCAAGCGCCGAAGGAGCTGCTGGCGCACCAGTGGATCGTGCTGTCACGCGACGGCACGGCGCTGGCGTTCGAGATGCGGCGCGCCGACGGCGAGCACGAATCGCTGCGGCTGGAGGCGCGCATCACCAGCAACAACCAGCTGAGCCTGCAGCAGATGTGCCTGGCCGGGCTGGGCGTCGCGCTGCTGACGCGGGCGGATGTGGATGAGGACCTGCGCGCGGGGCGCTTGGTGCAGCTGATGCCCGACTGGCAGATGCCGGGAATTCCGGTGTGGGCCGTGACGCCGCAACGGGATGGTCAGCCGGCGAAGGTGCGGCACGCGGTGGCGGCGTTGGAGGAGTTTCTGGTCGCGGTGCCGGGCGCATCGGCCTGACCCCTCACGGATTCAGCACGGCGCGATCGACATGGCGAATGTCGGTCTTGCCGCAAAACGCCATCGTCGTGTCCAGCTCCTTCGCGATGATCTGAAGCGCTTTCGTCACCCCGGCCTCGCCCATCGCGCCGAGGCCGTAGATGAAGGAGCGGCCGATCATCGTGCCTTTGGCACCCAGGGCCATCGCTTTGAGAACGTCCTGGCCGGAGCGGATCCCGCCGTCCAGCCAGACCTCGATGCGCGACCCCACCGCGTCGACGATGCCCGGGAGGGCCTCGATCGACGACAAGGCGCCATCGAGCTGCCGCCCGCCGTGGTTCGACACGATCAGCGCATCCGCGCCGGTGTCGGCCGCGAGCCGGGCGTCTTCCGCATCCAGGATGCCCTTCAGGATCAGCTTGCCGCCCCAGCGCTTCTTGATCCACTCCACGTCGGCCCAGCTCAGCGCCGGGTCGAACTGGTCGGCCGTCCACGAGCCCAGCGACGACATGTCGGCCACGCCCTTCACGTGCCCGACGATGTTGCCGAACGTGCGCCGCTGCGTGCCCAGCATCGCCATGCACCAGCGCGGCTTGGTCGCCAGGTTGATCAGGTTCGCGATGGTCGGCTTCGGCGGGGCCGACAGGCCGTTCTTCAAGTCCTTGTGCCGCTGCCCGAGGATCTGCAGGTCCAGCGTCAGCACCAGCGCGCCGCACTTCGCGGCCTTGGCGCGGTCGATCAGCCGCTCGACAAAATCCCTGTCCTTCATCACGTAGAGCTGGAACCAGAACGGCGCCTTGGTGTTGGCCGCCACGTCCTCGATCGACGCGATGCTCATCGTCGACAGCGTGAACGGCACGCCGAACTTCTCGGCCGCGCGCGCGGCGTGGATCTCGCCGTCGGCATGCTGCATGCCGCACATGCCGATCGGCGCCAGCGCCACCGGCATCGCCACGTCGACGCCGATCATCTGCGTGCGCAGCGAGCGGTTCGCCAGGTCGACGGCCACGCGCTGGCGCAGCTTGATCTTCTGGAACTCGCTCTGGTTGGCGCGGTAGGTGCCCTCGGTGTACGAGCCGGAGTCGGCGTAGTCGTAGAACATGCGCGGCACGCGTTTCTCGGCGAGCACGCGGAGGTCTTCGATGCAGGTGATGACGGGCATGGGGTCTCCGGTTCGGGGCAACCGGAGATGCTAGCCGCCGGGCTGGCCTTGGATGCCGGAAAGATCTTCCGGACTAACCCGAAACCTGCGCCGCAACCAACGCTCTCGCTTCGGCCAACGCTTCGCTCGCCACCGCACCGCAGGTCTCGCGCAGCCACTGCGCAAAGGCCGGCGCCGCGCCTTCGGCTGCATGCGGCAGCAGCCGGTATTGCCGCGTCGGCGTCGTGGCCAGCGCGAACAGCGGCCGCAGCGCACCGCTCGCCAACCAGGGCCGCGCCAGGCTCGGCCGCGCCAGCACGACGCCCTGGCCGCTGACCGCCGCCTCCAGCGTCAGCCCCAGGTCGACCAGCTTCGTGCCGTGGGTCGGCTCGCCCCAGTCCAGGCCCGCGGCGCGGAACCACGGCGTCCACGGTTCGATCGGCGTGCGCAGCAGCGGCGCCTCGGCCAGGTCGGCCGGCGTGCGCAACGGCGCCAGCCGGGCGATCAGCGCGGGCGCGGCCATCGCCATCACGACGTCCTGCATCAGCGGCGCTGCGTCGGCCGGTGTGTCGTCGAGGTGCCGCACCTCGATGTCCGCCTCGCTGCCCGCCACGTCGAGGAAGGGGATCGACAGCACGATCTCCAGCTCGACTTGCGGATGCGCCTCGGTGAACTGTTGCAGGTGCGGCACCAGCACCTGGCGCGCGAAGGTCGGTGGCGCGGTGATGCGCAGCCGCTGCACCTGCTGCGCGGCGCGCTGGTGTAGCGGCACCGCGGCGAGCAGCCCGAGCGCCGTCGCGACCTGCGCCAGGTACTCCTTGCCGGCGGGCGTCAGCACCAGCGCCCGCGCCGAGCGCGCCAGCAGCGGCGTGCCGAGCAGTTCTTCCAACGTCGCGATGCGCTTGCCGATAGCACTCGCCGTCACGTGCAGTTCATCGGCCGCGCGCTCGAAGCTGCCGAAGCGGGCGGCGCACTCGAACGCGCGCAGTCCGTCGATCGACGGGTAGCGGAGCGGGCCGGGGTTCACGCGCCGCGGCGCTTGCGCGGCACGAAGTTCAGCTTGCCGTTCACCTTCAACGCCTCGGCGCTCACCTGCACCGGCTGCGCCGGCTGGTCCTGCAGCTGGTCCGGGTGCCACAGCACCAGCTGCGCCGCGCCCTCGGGCACGTTGTCGATGCGGGCGATGCCGTTCTCGTCGGTCTTCGCGAACCACGGCGTGTCGGTCACGTACACCTGCCCGCGCATCGACGCATGCAGGTGGCAGCCGAGCCCGATCGGGCCGGCGGTCTCGACCTTGATGTCGGCCTGCGAGCTGCCGGTCTTCTTGCCGCGCGGTGCGGTGGGCCTGTCGTCGCCGTACTCGGAAACGCGGCCGCTGGCCGCCGGCGCCGACTCCGCGGCATCCAGTCGCATCTCGAAGCTCTTCACCGCCGGCATGCTGCCCAGCGGCCCGCTCGGCACCGAGCGCACATGGTGGTCGTAGCTGTCGCGGTTCAGGAAGCGCAGCGTGCTGCCCGCCGGCACCACGGTCAGGAAGGGCGCGAAGCGCAGGTTCTCCTGCGCGATCACGACCGGCGCCGCGGCCGGCTTCAGCACCGGCTTGATGGCCGGCTCGATCAGCACGACGGTGTCGACGACCGGCTTGCCGTCGGCATCGGTCACGAGGACCTGCACGCTGGCGGCCTGCGCCGCCAGCGCAACGAGGGTGATCGCGGCGAGCGCGAGGGTGCGGGGGATCAGTTTGAAGGAGGTCATGGGGTGCTTCAGTGTGCAGGTCATGGGGGTCAGGGTGTGTTGATGATGTCGCGGTGCATCGGTGCGAGCTTCGCGAGCAGCTTGTTCTGCGCGGTGAACGCGATGCCTTGCGCGTCCATCGCCTGCTGCAGCACCTCGACCAAGGCGTTGAAGTTGTTCTTGTTGATGTCCATGCCGGCATGCGCCTGCTTCATGTCCGGGCCCTTGCGCCTGCACGGGCCGCCCGAGACCTCGCAGAACTGCGTGACCAGCTCGGCCTTCACGTGCGCCTGGTCGACGTCCTTGAAGAACGGGTTCATCCGCGGGTCGGCCAGCAGCCGGACCATGAAGTCGTCGACCAGCTTCACGAGGCCGGGCTGCGCGCCGAGCTGCTGGTAGAGCGCGTCGTCGGTGGGGGTGGATTGGGCTCGTGCGTTGCCGGCGGCGAGCATGACGCCCAGCAAGACGGCATGTGCCAGGGCAGAGAAGATGCGGTTCATGAGGGATCTCCTGGCAGGTTCAGAACGCGATCTGCGCCGACACGTACGCGCCGCTCTGCCGGCGCGTCGCGACGCCCGGCACGATCTTGCCGAGGTCGACGTAGGCAGCGGTCAGCGAGAAGTTCTTGCACGGCGCCCACGCGATGAACACATCGGCCCAGTCATCCTCCTTCAGCGCGCCGGCGCCGAGCGCGGTGTTGTGGCGGAAGTTGTCCGGCTTGGCGCGGTACTC
This sequence comes from Rhizobacter sp. P5_C2, assembly GCF_054049715.1. Taxonomy (NCBI): domain Bacteria; kingdom Pseudomonadati; phylum Pseudomonadota; class Betaproteobacteria; order Burkholderiales; family Sphaerotilaceae; genus Rhizobacter; species Rhizobacter sp. P5_C2. The sequence goes on from NZ_JBFULV010000101.1 coordinate 5,470, forward strand.
GATGCCGGCCGCGATATTCTTGCTGAACAGGTAGGCCAGCGACACCTCGGGCTGCAGCCGGTAGCTGTCGTGGTCGGTGGCGCCGAAGCCGAGCAGGCCGTTCTGGTTGGCCTTGGTGGCGCGCAGCGTCAGGTTGACGAGCACGCCCTGCCCGAGGAACAGCTTGGTTGCGCTGACGTAGAGGTCGGTGCCGCTGTCCTTCGCACCGAACGCGGTCAGCACGTCGGCCAGCGGCCCGGAATGGGCCTTCTTGTACTGCAGGCCGACGGCGACCTGCGGCATCCAGCTGTCGCTGTCGAGCACCGCGTCGCCGGCCACGCGCAGCTTCAGGCCGACGATGTCCTGCTTCAGCCGCAGGTCGTTGAACGCCGGATCGCCGAGCACGCCGGCCAGCGCGCCGCCGACCGGGCCGGTGTCGAAGTCCTGGTGGGCCAGCGAGAGTTCGACGCGGTCGTCCCAGGCGATGGCGACGCCGTAGTCGCTCAGGCCGTAGTCCTGCGTCTTCACGCGGGTCGCGAAGGCCGAGCCGCCGAACTCGCGGGTCGTGCCGTAGCCGCCGGTCACCGCCCAGGGCGTCAGCCCGCCGCCGGCCGCGCCGTCGATGCTGCTGACGCCGCCGGTCAGCAGCAGCTTGCCGCTGTGCGTGCTGCTCTGGGCCAGCGCCGGCGCGGCAGCGATGGCGAGCGGAATGGCGCAGGCCAGCGCCAATCGATGCAAGGGCATGGGGTCTCCTCAGGTGTCGTGCCGGGATCTACGTACCGAGGTCGGCCACGGATGCAGTCTGCCGATCGCGCAGGAATGCATCGTCCATCGAACGTGAATTGTTGGCAATAAGGGCGTTGGCCTACGGGTCTTGCTGGTCGAACAGCGGCATCGGCGCGTAGATGGGCTCGGGCTCGTGCACCTCGGGTGGCGCGGCCTTCGGCGTGACCAGCTCGCTCAGCGTGGCCAGGTTGCCGGCGCGCACGCCGAGCAGGCGCAGCCGGCGCGACAGGTCGACGCGCTTCAGGCACTCGCCCGCCGCGCGGCGGATCGTGCGCGCGTCCATCGTGTGGGCCGGCAGCGTCAGGTCACGGGTGACGATCTTGAAATCGTCGAAGCGCAGCTTGATGCCGATGGTCTTGCCGGCGTAGCCCTTGCGCGCCAGGTCGCCGGCCAGCTCGACGCACAGCTCGGTGAAGATCGCCGACAGCACCGGCCGGTCGCGCACCGCGTGCAGGTCGCGCTCGAAGGTGGTCTCGCGGCTGATCGATTTCGGCTCGCTGTAGGTGACCACCCCGCGCTCGTCGCGGCCGTGCGCCGCCTCGTGCAGCCACGCGCCGTAGCTCTTGCCGAAGTGCTCGACCAGCCACACCGGGTCGGCCGCGGCGATGTCGCCGATGGTGTGCAGGCCGAAGCCGGCCAGCTTCTCGCTCGCCTTCGGGCCGATGCCGTTGACCTTCTTCGCGGCCAGCGGCCAGATGCGTGCCGGGATCTCGTCGAGCGACAGCAGCGTCAGGCCGTTCGGCTTGTCGAGTTCGGAGCACAGCTTGGACAGCAGCTTGTTCGGCGTGATGCCGACCGAGCAGGTCAGGCCGGTGGCGTCGAACACCGCATCCTTCAGCGCCTGGCCGAGGCTGCGGCCGGCATCGTGCTGCGCGCCGGGCACGTCGGTCAGGTCGATGTAGATCTCGTCGATGCCGCGGTCTTCGACCAGCGGCGCGATCTGCCGCACCGCCGCCTTGAACAGGCGCGAGTAGCGGCGGTATTCGTCGAAGTCGACCGGCAGCAGGACCGCGTCGGGCGCGAGCAGGGCCGCCTTCATCATGCCCATCGCCGAGTACACGCCGAGCGCACGCGCCGCGTAGGTGGAGGTGGTGATGACGCCGCGGCCGGTGTAGTCGCGCAGCTTCGCGTAGCGCCAGCTGCCGTCGGCCAGCTGCCGCGGCTTGCTGTCGCGCCCGCCGCCGATCACCACCGCCTGGCCGCGCAGCTCGGGGTAGCGCAGCAGTTCGACGGACGCATAGAAGGCGTCCATGTCGAGGTGGGCGATCAGGCGTCGGGTCATGGGGGTGGCTGTACGAAACCACAGTATCTCGCGGCGCGCTATTCTCGCGCCAAATCTTCGCGCCAAATCTTCGCGCCAAATTACTGCGCCACCACGCCCGCTCCCGCTCATGCTGGATTTCCAAGCCCCGCCCATCGATGCGACCCGCATGCGCCGCGCCGGCCGCGACCTGTTGTCGCTCGCGCTGATGGACGCCCGCAACCATTCGCTGCGCTGGCTGCAGGCCTTCGAGAACGCGCGCGTCGAGGTGCCGGAGGCGCTGCGGCCCGAGGTCGACCCGCCGCTGTGGACGCTCGGCCACCTCGGCTGGTACCAGGAGTACTGGATCGGCCGCAACGTGCAACGCCACCGCGGCGAGCAGTGCGACGAACGCGCGCCGCGCCTCGCGTCGATCGAGCCCGGTGCCGACGGCTGGTTCGACGCCTCGCTCGCGCCGGTGGCCACGCGCCGCGCGCTGGCGCTGCCCGACGCGCAGGCGGTGCGCCACTACCTGGCGGAGACGCTGGAGACCACGCTCGAGCTGCTGGAGCATGCGCACGACGGCGACGCCGCGCTGTATTTCTTCCGCCTCGCGTTGTTCCATGAAGACGCGCATGCCGAGGGCCTGGCGGTGCTGTCGCAGCAGCTCGGCTTCGACGCCGGGCTGTGGCCGGCGCCGTCGACGCTGCCGTCCAGGCCGCCGCTGCTGTTCCCGGCTGCGCGCGCGCGCATCGGCAGCGAATCGGGCGAGGGCTTCGCGTACGACAACGAGCAGCCGGCGCACGACGAGGCGCTGCCCGAGTTCGAGATCGATGCGCAGGCGGTCAGCTGGGCGCAGTACGGCGAGTTCGTCGAGGACGGCGGCTACGACGAAGCGCGCTGGTGGACGCCCGAAGGCTGGGCCTGGGTGCAGGCGGGCGGGCGGCGCAGCCCGCTGTACGTCGACCAGATGCGCCAGGGCGTGCTGCAGCAGCGCTTCGGCCGGCTGACGCGCGTGCCGCTGGCGCAGGCTGCCCTGCACATCAGCTGGTACGAGGCCGATGCCTGGTGCCGCTGGGCGGGCAGGCGGTTGCCGACCGAGGTGGAATGGGAGCATGCGGCGCGCAGCGGCGAATCGCGCGGCTTCCGCTGGGGCCAGGTGTGGGAATGGACGGCCGGGCGCTTCCGGCCGTATGCGCATTTCGAGCCGGGGCCGGACCGCGGTCACACGATGCCCGGCTTCGACGACCGGCATCGCGTGCTGCGCGGCGCGTCGTTCGCGACGCGCGAGCGGCTGCGGCATCCGTGCTATCGGAATTTCGAGTTGCCGAGCTGCGATACGCAGTTCACCGGGTTCCGGAGCTGCGCTGCGTAGAACCTACAAGCTCGCGAAGAACGCGAGCGACGGCGCGAAGAAATACTCCCCGCCCTTCAGCGTGACGAACCCCGACATGCGCTGCGCCAGCGTCGGCGCCTGCGCATCGCCCCAGCCGGCGTGGTGACGGTGCTTCACCGCGCCGCCCTGGCCGGCCAGCGGGTCGATGCCGGTGTGGCCGAGCACGAAGCCCTCGTCGTTGGCCCGGTTCGCCTGCGAGAACTCGAACTGCTCGACGATGCTCGCCTGGCAGGCCATGAACAGCAGCCCCACGCCATGCGACGGCGCATCGCTGAAGCGCATCTGCGCATCCTGCCGCCGCTCGCCGTACGGCATGCTGCGGCGTGCCATCAGCCGTGCGCGCTCGGCCGCGGCGTCGATGCCGAATTCGCGCACCGTGTCGCCGCGCGGGTTGGTCTTGCGGATGTGCGCATGGAACGGGCAGCGCAGCCCTTGCGGATCGTCGGCGTAGTCGAAATCGCCGGCCTGCGGCGGCGCCAGCCCGTCGTGGCCCTGCAGCGCGAGCGGCGTGCCGTCGGCGAAGCGGCCCACCAGCATCGCGCCGGCCAGCGCCGCATCGGCCGCCGCGCCGAGCTTGCGCAGCCCGCGCGCCAGCGCGGCCTCGGCCTGCCGGAAGGCGTGCACGTTCTGCTCGAGCTTGCGGCAGACCACATACGAGCCGTGCGCCGCAGGGTCGTCGACCGCCGGGTCGCGCACCAGCACCTGGCCCAGCGGGAAGCGCGGCGACCATCGCTGGCTGTCCCCGCGGCGCAATGCGTCGCGGGCGAGGTCCTCCTCGATCATCAAGGGCTGGCTGAGGCCCGAGACGAAGCCGAAATGCTCGAGGCCCTCGCCGCGCGCGTTGCGCCAGGTGCGGGCGTGCTCGATGCCGAGCAGCTCGACACCGTCCGGCAGCGCGGCCGTCCAGGCGGCGAGCTGCGCGTCGACCTGCCGCGCATCGCCGGCCAGCTGCACCAGCGCATGCACCTCGTCGCGCCACGCCGGCTCCCAACCGGCGTGGTCGGGGTCGCGCAGCATCGGCTGCCGGTCCTTCAGGCCTTCGGTGAAGGCCGGGTCCGACGGCCAGCGTTCGCGTGGCACCTGCAGCGCACGGTAGCCGCTCGCCGACAGCAGGCACGCGACGAAGGGCGGCGTTTGCAAAGGCGTGCGCGCCGCGCGCGCGGCGCGCACGCGCCCGGCATCGGCGAGCTGCACATCGGCGCGGCTGAGCTGCGGCAGCAGCCCGCGCAGCAAGGCGCGCCCGGCAGGCGCCTGCCGGAAGCGCAGCAGCAGGTGCGCCGCGTGCGGCCGGCCGTGGCCCTTCAGCAGGTTGCCCTGCAGCTGCGCCAGCAGCGCGCGCTCGGCGGCGGTGATCGTGGCCAGCGAGAGGGTCTTGCTCAGGTCGACGACCGGCGGGGGCATGGGGGGTCCTGGTGAGGCAGCAACGACAGCGTGCCTTCACGCCGCGTTCACGGCATCCCCAAGTTCGCGGAAATCGAACCCCCCAGTTTGTCGATGTCAGGGGCTGTCAGCTGAGCGGTGCGAGCGCGGTGTAGTCGACCGCCTGCTCGCCGCGGCAGAAGCCGTACAGCTGCAGGCCCGACTGCCGCGCGATGTCGACCGCGAGCGAGGTCGGCGCCGAGATCGCGGCCAGCGTGCCGACCTGCAGCCGTGCGCACTTGCGCACCAGCTCGTAGCTCGCGCGGCTCGACATCACGACGAAGCCGGGCTCGCCGATCCGGCCCGCCAGCGCGCGCCGGCCGAGCAGCTTGTCGAGCGCGTTGTGGCGGCCGACGTCTTCGGTCACGTCGAGCAGTTCGCCCGCCGGCGTGGCCCAGCCGGCCGCATGGCAGGCGCCGGTCACGGCGTTCAGTGCCTGCCGGGCCGGAAGCGCGCCGAATGCGCGCAGCACCACGTCGGCCGGGATCAGCGCGTGGTCGGGGAGGCGTTCAGTGGGCATCAGGTCGAGCTGCGCGAGGCTGTCGATGCCGCACAGGCCGCAGCCGGTGCGGCCTTCGAGCGAGCGCTTGCGGTCTTTCAGCGCGGCGAACGCGCGCGCCGACACCGTCAGGTGCACCTCGCAGCCGCGGGCATGCGCCATCACCTCGATGTCGCGGCATTCGTCGCGGCTGGCGATCAGCCCTTCGGACAACGCGAAGCCGAGCCCGAAGGCCTCCAGGTCGGTCGGCGTGGCCATCATCACCGCATGCGACAGGCCGTTGAAGACCAGCGCCACCGGCGACTCCACCGCCACGTTGTCGCGCCGCTCGCTGGCCACCGCGCCGACGTGGCGCAGCACCGAGAGCGCCTCGGTGGGCGGCAGGCTGTCGGGCAGGTCGCAGGTGTCGGGGTGCGGGATGGGCAGGCTCATGTCAGGCGCCGTGCGGCGTCGGTCGCGAAGGCCCGCCATTGTCCGGCCTCGTCGACCTGCAGGCGCACCCAGCCGGGGCCGACCGCGTCGCCGATGCGGGCATCGCTCATCTGCGTGTAGAGGCGGATCAGCACGCTGACGCGCACCTCCAGCCGCTTGGCCAGCCGCGTCAGCGAGACGCCGCTGCCGTCTTCGTCGAGCACGAGCAATTCCTGCAGCGCACGCGCCTCGATCGGCGCGGGTTCGTCGTCAGGCCCTTCAGGCGACAGCGGTGTCGGCGACATCGCGCGCCTTCGTGACCGGTGAATCCAGCGGTCGCAGCGTCAGCACCACCGGAATCGACTTCGAGGTCGGCGTGCGGGCGCCGATCGCGAAGCTCTGCAGCGGCACCAGCGAGTTCGTCTCGGGGTAGTAGCTCGCGATGCAGCCGCGCGGGATGTCGTACTCGACCAGCAGGAACTTCTCGGCGGTGCGGCGTTCGTCGTTGCCGTCGTCGCCGAAGTAGACGCTGGTGATGTCGACCCAGTCGCCGGCCTTCATGCCGATCTCTTTCAGGTCGTCGCGGTTGATGAAGACCACGCGGCGGTGCCCGTAGACGCCGCGGTAGCGGTCGTCCATGCCGTAGATCGTGGTGTTGTACTGGTCGTGCGAGCGCACGGTGGCGAGCGTCAGCACGACGGCATCGGTCTGCTTGCGGGCGCGGTGCACGGCGGTGTCGCGCGGCACCGGGTGGGCGCTGAACTGCGCCTTGTTCGATGCGGTGACCCACACCCGTTCCGACGCGGTGTTGCGCAGCCGGAAGCCGCCCGGCTTCCTGATCTTCTCGTTGAAGCCGGCGAAGTCGTCGAACACCGCCTCGATCTTGTCGCGGATGCGGCTGTAGTCCTCGATCAGCCACATCCAAGGCGTCTTGCTGGCCGGCAGCGTGGCGGCGGCGAGCCGCGCGACGATCGCCGGCTCGGACAGCAGCATCGGCGAGGCCGGCGCGTTCAGACCGGACGACAGGTGGACCATGCTCATCGAGTCTTCGACCGTCACGCCCTGCGCGCCGGCGGCCTGCAGGTCGACTTCGGTGCGGCCCAGGCAGGGCAGCAGCAGCGCCTGGCGGCCGTGGATCACGTGGCTGCGGTTGAACTTGGTCGCGACGTGCACCGTCAGCTCGCAGCGGCGCAGCGCCTTCCAGGTGGCATGGGTGTCGGGCGTGGCCGACGCGAAGTTGCCGCCCATCGCGAAGAACACCTTGCCGCGGCCGTCGAGCATCGCCTCGATCGCGGCCACGGTGTCGAAGCCGTCGGCGCGCGGCGGCTCGAAATCGAACACCTCGCCCAGCCGGTCGAGGAAGGCCGGCGCCGGCTTCTCGTAGATGCCCATCGTGCGGTCGCCCTGCACGTTGCTGTGGCCGCGCACCGGGCAGGCGCCGGCACCGGGGCGGCCCAGGTTGCCGCGCATCAGCAGCAGGTTGGTGATCATCTGGATCGTCGCGACCGAATGCTGGTGCTGGGTGATGCCCATGCCCCAGCAGGCGATCACGCGGCCGGCGCCGGCGTACAGGTCGCCGGCCTGGCGGATCTGCGCTTCGGTGAGGCCGGATTCGGCCTCGATCGTTTCCCAGCTCTCGGCGCGGGTGTCGGCCTCGAAGGCCTCGAAGCCATGCGTGTGCTCGGCGATGAAGGCCAGGTCGAGCACGCGGGCGGCGCCGTCGCGCTGCGCGCGGTCGTCCAGCTCGAACACGTGCTTGCACATGCCCTTGACGAGCGCGAGATCGCCGCCGATGCGCAGCTGGAAGTAGTGCGAGCTGATCGGCGTCGAGCCGAGCGTGGTCATCTCGAGCGCGCTCTGCGGGTCGGCGAAGCGCTCCAGGCCGCGTTCGCGCAGCGGGTTGAAGCTGACGATCTTCGCGCCGCGCTTCGACGCCTGGCGCAGCTCGCCGAGCATGCGCGGGTGGTTGGTGCCGGGGTTCTGGCCGAAGATGAGAATCGCGTCGGCCAGCTCGAAGTCGTCGAGCGTGACCGTGCCCTTGCCGACGCCGATGGTCGGGCGCAGGCCCGAGCCGCTCGGCTCGTGGCACATGTTCGAGCAGTCGGGGAAGTTGTTCGTGCCGTACTCGCGCACGAACAGCTGGTAAAGAAAGGCCGCCTCGTTGGAGGTGCGGCCGGAGGTGTAGAAGATCGCCTGGTTCGGGTCCGGCAGCGCGCGCAGCTCGCGCGCGATCATCGCGAACGCCTGGTCCCAGTCGATCGCCTGGTAGCGGTCGGAGGCCGCGTCATACACCATCGGGTGCGTGATGCGGCCCAGGTCTTCGAGGAAGAAATCGGATTGCTCGGCAAACCACGAAACGGTGTGCGCGCCCAGCACCGCGGGCGTCGCGCGCTTGGACGTGGCCTCGGCGGCCACGGCCTTCACGCCGTTCTCGCAGAACTCGAAGGTCGAGGCATGGTCGCGGTCGGGCCACGCGCAGCCGGGGCAGTCGAAACCGTCCGGCTGGTTGGCCGACAGCATCGTCTTCGCGCCCTTGGCCGCGATGCCGTGCTGCAGCAACTGGCGCGCGACGCTCTTCAGCGCGCCCCAGCCGCCGGCCGGACCCTTGTAGAACTCGATCTTCTGCTCTGCCATTTTTCTCAAACGCTCCCAATTGCGCACACCGAACCCACCACGCCGATATATCGGCGTGGCGGGTTGTTTCTACAGCTTCAGGCGAAGAACTTGCCGACGGTCAGCAAGGTCTTGTAGACGCCCCAGGCCAGCGGGATGCCCACCGCCGCCCAGGCCAGCGCGACCATGAAGGTCGGCGTGGTGCCGCCTGCGCCGGGGCCGCTGCCCACGTCGGACGCCGCCGCGCGGTCATGTGCCAGGCGCTTCTCTTCGGCCAGCTCTTCGTCGCTCATGAAGTGCTTGTCGGCCACCGGACGGATCGACAGGTTGGCGATCAGGCCGATCACCAGCATGCCGACCAGGATGTACATCGTCTGGTTGTAGACCTGCTCGCGCGGGATGCCGAGGCTGAGCTGGTAATCGCGCATGTAGTTCACGATCACCGGGCCGAGGATGCCGGCCGTGGCCCAGGCCGTCAGCAGGCGGCCGTGGATCGCGCCCACCATCTGCGTGCCGAACAGGTCGGCCAGGTAGGCCGGCACCGTCGCGAAGCCGCCGCCATACATGCTCAGGATGACGCACACCGCACCGACGAACAGCAGCGTGCTGCCGGCCCCTGCGCTGCCCGGCAGGCTGGCGTACAGCACGCCGCCGAGCACGAAGAAGATCGTGTAGGTCAGCTTGCGGCCGAGCTTGTCCGAGATGCTGGCCCAGAAGAAGCGGCCACCGATGTTGAACAGGCTCAGCAGCGCGGTGAAGCCGGCCGCGATGCCGGCGATCGCCGCCTTCTGCGCGGTGTCGAGTTCGCCGATCTTCTTGGCCACGCCGATCAGGCTGCCGCCGAAGACTTCCTGGAGCATCGGGCTGGCCATGCCGATCACGCCGATGCCGGCGCTGACGTTCATGCACAGCACCAGCCAGACCAGCCAGAACTGGGGAATGCCCCAGACCTTCTTCACGTGCACGTGGCGCTGCGTGATCATCGCGTTGGCGGTCTGCGCGACCGGCGGGGTCCAGCCTGCGGGCTTCCAGCCGCTCGGCGGCACGCGGTAGCCGAAGGCGCCGCCCAGCATGAAGACGAAGTAGACCAGCGCCATCACGATGAAGGTCTGCATCACGCCGACGCCGGTCGGCGATGCGAAGTTCTTCATCAGTTCGGCCGCGAGCGGCGAACCGATCATCGCGCCGCCGCCGAAGCCCATGATGGCCATGCCGGTGGCCATGCCGCGGCGGTCGGGGAACCACTTGATCAGCGTCGACACCGGCGAGATGTAGCCGAGGCCGAGCCCGATGCCGCCGATGATGCCGGAGCCGAGGATCATCAGCCAGAACTGGTGCAGGTGGATGCCCAGTGCCGAGATCAGCATGCCGCCGCACCAGCAGAGCGCGCTGACGACGCCGGCCTTGCGCGGACCGGCCCGTTCGAGCCAGCCGCCCCACAGCGCCGCCGAGCAGCCGAGGAACACGAAGAACAGGGTGTACATCCACCCGAGCGTGGAGACCTTCCAGTCGCAGGTGGTGGTGAACAATTCGGCGAAGAAGCCGACCTCAGGACCGCACTTGATGGCTTCCTTGATGCCCAGCGCCCTCGACAATGGCAACCAGAACACCGAGAAGCCATAGGCCATGCCGATGCACAGGTGGATCGCGAGGGCGGCCGGTGGGACGAGCCAACGATTGAAGCCAGGGCCTGCGATGGTGCGCTCTTTGTCGAGCAGACCAGCGGCAGGGGCTGGCGCGGATGAGGTCGAATCCGCCGTGGTTGTGGACATTCTTGCTCCCGGGTTTGTGAGTATCGGTATTCAAGGATCCCGCCGGGCTCGCACGGGGCTTGATGCTGCAGTGACACGCAAGCTCCCGACTGTAGGCAGGCGTCGGCGTGGCGGCAATATGATGCCGCGGACATAGGCCCGTGAACAAGCAATCGCTTACATGGGCAGGAAAACGATAAGGCTGTATTTCGTGAATAAAGTCACCATCAGGCCTCAGTGGTCGCTGACCCGTGAAGGCAGCGGCACGCTGATGCCCCGGCTCATCGAGTTGCTGCGTCTCGTGCAGCAACACGGCAGCCTGGCGCGCGCCTGCGAGGCGAGCGGGTTGTCGTATCGCCATGCCTGGCAGATGGTGCGCGAGGGGCATGAGCTGTTCGGTGCGCCGTTGCTGCGCATGTCGCCGGGGCGCAATTCGACGCTCGCTCCGCTGGGCGAGAAGCTGGTGTGGGCCGACCACCGCATCGCGGCGCGGCTGACGCCGTTGTTCGAATCGATCGCGTCGGAGCTCGAGGCCGAGATCGCGCAGGCCATGCAGGAGCCGCCGGCGGTGCTGCGGCTGCATGCGAGCCACGGGTTCGCGATCGAGATCCTGCAGCAGCAGCTGGCGGCCGACGGCATGCAGCTCGAATGGAAGTACTGCACCGCGATCGAGGCGGTGTCGGCGATGTCGAGCTGGCAATGCGACGTGGCCGGCGTGCACGTGCCGCACGGCGAGTTCGAGGCCGCGGGTGTCGAGCACTACCGGCCGTGGTTGCGGCCGGGCGAGCAGATGCTGATCGACGTGAGCACGCGGCGGCAGGGGCTGATGCTGCAGCGCGGCAATCCGTTGCGCATTCAGGGGGTGTCCGATCTGGCGCGCATGGATGTGCGCTTCGTCAGCCGGGATCCGGGGTCGGGCACGCGGCTGCTGCTGGACCAGCTGCTGCAGCAGTCGGGGGTCGATCCGGCAGGGCCGGTCGGTTATGCGCCGTGGGAGCGCACGCATGCGGCGGTGGCGGCCTACGTGGCGAGCGGCATGGCCGATGCGGGCTTCGGGGTCGAGACGGCGGCGCGGCGCTTCGAGCTGGATTTCATTCCGCTGGCGACGGAGCAGTACTTCTTGTTGTGCGATGAAGCGTTCTTCGACACGCCGGCGATGCTGCAGCTGATGGCGGTGCTGAGCAGCGAGGAGTTCCGGGCCGCGGCCAATCAGCTGCCGGGGTATGGCGCGCGGCATGCGGGGGAGGTGCATCGGCTGGAGGATGCGTTTCCGTCTTTGCTGTTGTGATGGGGCGTTGGTCGCGCGCGTGCTGCGGCTGGGGGTGGGCCGTGGGGGCTCATGCCGGGGTGGTCGGCCCCGGGGGCCGACTCCACGAAGAAGATCGGCTTCGGGGGTGCATCGGCAAACTCCCTCCACTCACTTCGTTCGTTGTGGTCAGACAGTGCCGATGGGTCAGTCCACGAAGCGGGCTGCGCCCGCCACCCCCGAAGCCGATCTTCTCCGTCACCCCAGAAATCGCCCCCACGGCCCACCCCCAGCCGCACCAGGCGGGCGGCTTGTGTTTGGTGGCTGATTGAAGTGACCGTTGACCCGGATTTCGCTGCGCTGCATCCAGGCTGCGTAGCCCGGATGCCAATCCGGGGATCCACCTTCACTTGTCAGGTCTCGCGAGGTTTCAGCCTCAGCAGCTCTACCCGAAGGCGCGGGGGGAGCCGACTGATGTGGGGAAGCTGACTGATGCTGCGGCCTACGGTGGGTTCCAGGGGTTCAGCAGCGTGACGCCCGTTCCCTCGAAGTCCGAGACATTGCGTGTCGCCACGGTCATGCCATGGACGAGCGCGGTGGCAGCGATCAGGCAGTCGCGCTCGGCACGTCGGTCCGGGACATGCAACTGCGCGCACTGCAGCGCAACCGCGGTGTCCACAGGCAGCACGCGGCCGGCGAATGCAGGCAGCACATGAGCACTCATCCAGCTGCGCAGTACCGCACCCTGGATCGGGTCGCGGCGCTCCAGCTGCAGGATGCCGAGCTCCAGTTCGAGCACGGTGATCGCCGAGATGTAGAGGCTGCCCGCAGCAAGCGGCGCGGCCCAGGCGACTACACGGGCATCGGCCCGACCGCGGGTCTTGCGAAGCTCGGAGATGACGTTGGTGTCGAGCAGGAGCATCAGCCGAAGTCCGCATCGCGGTAGACCCGGCCCGCACGAGGAGGCTCGAACTCGATGTCATCGGCCTCGGGCATCGCGAGCATGTCGACGATGCTCGCTGCTGGTCCGCTCAAGGCCTGGTAACGCTGGTACGTCAGCAGCACATGGGCCGGACGGCCTCGGTCGGTGATGACCACCGGCCCGCGAGCCGCAGCCTTCTTCGCGCCCGCAGTGTCCTGGTTGAACTCGCGACTGGACAGGGTTGTGATCTTCATGGCGTCGATGGACAGTGAATGTAGCAACGTTACTACATGACTGTGTGCGGAGCAAGGCTTGAATGTTCAGCAAGCAGGCATCGACGCCGTCTGCCGCTCCATCCCCTGCAACCGCTCACCGAGCTGATCCGCGAGCCGCTGCACCGCGCGGCGGTGCGCCGCTGCGATCGATGGTGGGTCGGACCCCGCCGGCTCATGCAGCCGGCTCGTGCAAGCCAGCGTGCGCACCGGCGTCGCGACCGACGTGGCCGACCAGGCCGCTTCGAGCCAGGCCTCGCGGCCGAGCATCGACTCGAAGCGCTGCACCTCGATGCGAAGCCGCCAGCCACTCGCCGGGCCGGGCTGCGTGCGCGCATCGACCGCATTGAAACGCTCGGCCAACCTCGCCATCACCGCGGCACGCAACTCATCACGCAACGGCGCGACCCAGCGCTCGCCTTCGAGCACGCGCAGGCTGTCGTCGCTGGCGCGCAGCACCCACTGCGGCTGGTCGACCGCAGCCGGCACCGTGACCGGGCCGAGTTCGACGACCAGCGGCGTGGCGCTTGCCGGTGCGGAAGCCGCCGTCGCAGACGACGACGCCGCCAGCAGGCTGTGAAACCGCACCGGCGGTTGCGACGCACAGCCTCCCATCACGACGACGACTGCCGCCAACGCGATCACCGATGCCTTCGCCCAAGCCCTCATCGCCCGTTCTCCAGCGAAGGCAGCGGCGGATCCGCCGGCTTGCCGCGCAGCAGCGATTCCGGGTGGCGCTGCAGGTAGTCAGTCAGCACCCGCAGCGATTGCGCGGCCCGTTGCAAATCGGTCATCGTCTGCTCCACGTTGCGTTGCACCGGCGCGTCCGGGTCGAGCAGGTTGCGGTCGAACTTGCCGAGCGAGCCCTGCATCGCCTCCAGCGTCTTGCGCACCTCGGCCAGCGATTGCTGCGCCTCGGGCGACAGCTTCGAGATCGCCTCGCGCGCCTGCGCCAGCGTGGTCCGCAGGTCGCGGCCGATGTCGTCGAACGGCACCTTGTTGATCTTCGCGACGATCTCGGCGATCTGCGGCTGAACATCGGACAGCGTGCCCGGCACCGTCGGCACCTGCGGCACGCCATCGGCCATCGCGAGAGTGGCCGGCCGGCTCTTCGGCACGAAATCGAGCGCGACGTACATCTGCCCGGTCAGCAGGTTGCCGGTGCGCAGCTGCGCGCGCACCCCGTTCTCGACCAGCCGCTGGAACAGCCGCACGTTCAGCTCGCGCCGGTCACGCTGCCGCTGGTCCCGGTCCTGGCCTGGGCCTTGCCCCGGCGGCGCCTCGACCAGCGCACCGCGCACCGCACCCAGCCGCAGCGGGTACACGTCGGCCGTGACCTCCATCGGGTAGCGCTTGCGCTGCGCGTCGTAGCCCGGCCGGATGGCACGCACCTCGCCGATCTCGACGCCGAGGAAATCGATCGGCGCCCCCACCGACAGCCCGCGCACCGACTGGTCGAACACGAACTTCAGCCGCATCGGCGGACCGTCCGGCGGCGAGATCGCGGCCTTGCGGTTGCTGAACAGCCAGAAGCGCGTGCCGGCCGCCGCCTCGACCTCGTCCTTCGCGTTCGGCGTCGCCAGCTCGGAGTGCTCGAACGCGACGCCACCCGCGATCACCGAGGTCAGCGCCTGCGTGTCCACCGTCAGGCCGCTGGCGTTCAGCGTGAAGTCGAAGCCGCTCGCGTTCCAGAAGCGCGAACGGTTGTTGACCAGCCGCTCGTACGGCGCCTCGACGAAGATCTGCACCAGCAGCTCGTCCTTCTCGGCATCGAGCGTGTAGCCGACGACCCGGCCGACACGCGTGCGGCGGTAGAAGATCGGCGAGCCGACGTCGAGCGAGCCGAGGTCGGGCGCGCGCAGCACGAAGCTGCGGCCCGGCTCGCCGCGCAGCACGAAGGGCGGCACCTCGAGCCCGACGAAGGCCTTGCGGTCTTCGGTGGACACGCCGGCATCGGCGCCGATGTACGCACCCGACACCAGCGTCGCCAGCCCGCTGATGCCGCCGACGCCGATGCGCGGCCGCACGACCCAGAAGTTGGAGTCTTCCACTGCCAGCGACGCAGCCGAGCGCGCGAGCCGCACCGACGCGATCACGCGCTTGCGGTCTTCGCTGAGCGACACCGCATCGACGCGGCCGACCACCACCTCCTTGTAGCGCAACTCGGTCTTGCCGGCCTCCAGGCCTTCGGCGGTGCGGAACTCGATCGTGATGTGCGGGCCGGCCTGCAGCAGGCTGTTGACGACCAGCGAGATGCCGACCGCCAGCGCGATGACCGGCACCAGCCACACCACCGAGGGCAGCGAGCGCTTGCGGCTGACGACCGTCGGAGACGGGGGTGGGGACGGGGGCGGGGACGAAGGCGAGGGCGGCGGCACAGGCGCCGGTGTCGGCGCAGAGTCGGATGCGGGTGTGGGAGCGTCGTCAGCCATGGGCAGGGGAAGGATTGTCGTCGACCTCGTCGGGCCACAGCAGGCGCGGGTCGAAGCTGGCGCTGGCCAGCATCGTCAGCACCACCACCGCACCGAAGGCCAGCAGGCCGGGCCCGGGTTCGACGATGCCGAACGCGCCGAAATTCACCATGCCGACCAGCAGCACGACGACGAAGACATCGAGCATCGACCAGTGCCCCACCGCCTCGACCAACCGGTACAGGTGGGTGCGCGGCACGCCCCGCACGCAGCTGCAGCGCTGCGCGGTGAAGGCGAGAAAGGACAGCGTGACGATCTTCAGGATCGGCACCGCGATGCTCGCGATGAACACGATCAGCGCCAGGCCCCACGAGCCGGCATCCCACAGGTCGCCGATGCCGCCGAGGATGGTGTGGCTGTCGCGGCCGAACACGTTCGAGGTGATCAGGATCGGCAGCAGGTTGGCCGGCGCATACAGCAGCAGCGCGGCCGCCAGGCAGGCCCAGGTGCGCTGCAGGCTGTCGGGGATGCGCTGGTGCAGCGCATTGCCGCAGCGCGGGCACGCGATGTCGTCATGGTCGTCCAGCACGCCGGCATCGATGCGTTGCGACACCAGCCCGCAGGCACTGCAGTTGTAGAGGCGGGCGCAGCGGGCGTTCATCGGGTGGCGGCCTCGCGATTCTGTTCAGCCTGCCATTCGCTGCCGAGCTGCCACAGCCGGTGCAGCCCGGCGGCGCTGCTCGACGTGAGCAGCATCGTCAGCACGCCGTACGCGAACAGCGCCGGCCCGGGCACCACGCTGGCCAGCCCGGCGGCGCGCACCACGGCGACCAGCGCGCCGAGCATGAACACCTCGACCATGCTCCAGCGGGTCGCGAAGCGCAGCAACCGCATCGCCGGCATGAAGCCCTGCGGCAGCCGGCGCCGGCTCATCGGCCACAGCAGGTACAGGCGCAGCGCGATCACGAGGAACGGGAACACCACCGCGGTCGCGCCGGCCAGCATCGCGCCGAGCGGCTGGCCGGCCTCCCAGGTCTGCCACAGCGCCTCGGGCAGGGTCACCGGATCGGGCGCGCCGCGCACCGAGATCCACACCAGCGGCGTCAGGTTGCCGATCACGAAGCACAGCAGCCCGGCGATCGCGAGCGCCAGCAGCCCCGGCAGCGAGACCCGGTGCCCGCGGCCGAGCAGCGCCCGGCAGCGGCGACAGTGCGCGGTCTGCCCCGGCTGCAAGGGCACGCGCTGGTGCACCGCATCGCATTCCTCGCAGATCACCAGGTCGGGCCGCGGCTGCAGCACCACCGGCGCGTCGGCCGCCACGGCGGGCGGACCGGCGGGCGGGGCAGGGCGGGCGGTGGTGGAGTCGGTCATTCAGGTGTGCGGTACGGCGATCGCCGATCGTAGGGATGGAAGTGGGCGCGGAGTGTAGGACAAGGGCTGATTTGCAGGCGTGGCAGGGCCTCGCTCACTCGCTCACCCCCGGGCCGGCCGCGCGCAGCCGGCGGTAGACGGTGTTGCGCGCGACGCCGAGTTGCCGCGCCGCCATCGACACGTTGCCGCCGGCGGCCGCGACGGCACGGCGGATCGCGTCGGTCTCCAGCGCTTCGAGCGTCGCCGGCGGCCGGGCCGGCTCGGGCTCCGGCGTCCGCCCCAGGCC